>JAHAIU010000187.1 GCA_018372555.1 Clostridium sp. | reverse complement strand
AAATGACCAATCCCAAATAGTACAGATGTAATAATTAATAAAATATTTAAAGATATTAGTCCACTAAATAGAAATATTAATGTTGGAATAATTGATAATGCCATAGCTTTAGAAATTGTAGCTTTTTTAAAGTATAAAACCCAAGTTAAACAATAAGCTAGAGCTAGTACACCTACTAAAATCATATAAACTTTTTTAGCATTAGAAAACCAATATCCATAATTTAGAAATGATATATTAAAGATCATTAAAAACATGGAACCAAAGCGGCCAATTTGTTCTATGACCTCAATGAGCTTATTATTATATTTACTTTCGAAGTTTTTCTCTCTCATTGCAAATACTATGTTTGGAATCATAATTATTATCATGATTACTAATCCGTAGATGTTAAGCCAGTCCATATATCTATCCCCTAAATTTGAATTAATATTATAATAATTTAAGTCTACTATATAATGGAATATCAATCAAATAATAGTGCTCATTATAGTTGTTAACATTCAGATTTAGTTTAATCATCACTGCAAACACAAAAAGTGTTTTGAAGTTCTGAGTACTCGTTATCACTTAAGCTATCCAAATATTTATTGAAGTGATCTTCGGAACAAAATATTCCTACTTTATTTTCAAAATGATTTTCATTTAGTTCTTCATTACAATATTTACATTTCTTCATTTTTATCACCTTTATAATTAAAATCTATTTCAACATAGATCTTATAGAATTTGTACAGGAAATTATAACTATATTCTACTATATATTTAGTTCTATAAGTTGTTTGAACGTTAGCTTATCAATTTGCTATATATAAGTAATTACTATCTTTATTTTTGTCTAAAACTATCTCCTATTTTCACAGTTCTTTCTATATTAAGTATTATAATATTTATTAATTCTTCAATCGAATTAATTTTTTTAATCTCATTTTTATCATAAGTAAAATGTTTTTTTAAAACTTCTTTAAGATATTTTGCGTCATACTTAAGCAATTCTTTTATCATAGCTTCTTTTCCAACATCTCCATAAAGTTTGAATGGATTTAAAACAATATATTTGTGTTTATCTTTATCTACTACCTTTTTATTCACACTTATATTGATTATATATTCCCCCGTATCACTAATAATATCAATAATATTTGTAACTAAATTTAAAACTTGCTTCTCTATACTTTCTTTTTTATTATTTACATTAATAGACACTACTTCACTTTTAGATAGTAACCCTTCATTATTTAATTTATTATAAACTTGAGTAACTGTCCCCTTATTAAACTTAGTATTTAAGATTTCCCTAGTTACTCCTTTAAGTAATTCTTTCTCTATTTCACTCTTAACCCCTTTACTTCTCATGATTATCACACCTTTGTATTATTTCTAAAACAAATTCTTTAAGCTGCTTAAATTCATCTCCATATTTTTGTCTTATAGTATTTTTACTTATTTCTAAATCACATGTATCACAGTAATTAGCTTTATTTTTTAATATACTATTAAATACTTCAGGAATTAACTCTTGTGATGAACTAAGTATAAGTGAATCCTTAATTCTCTTATATCCTTTAGTATCTCTATATCTATTAATTGCAACACCCAATGCTTTGATATTATAATCCTTGTCCAACCTTTTTATTTCCCTTGTTTTTTTCTCAATTTTATTTATTACTTGCTTAAGACCATAAGTGGATAAAGTATCAGGTAGAACAGGAATTATATAATAATTACTAATATAAACTCCACACATAGTTATTCCTCCTAAATTAGGAGGACAATCTATTAATATATAATCATATTTATCTACTACTCTTTTATCATTTACATCTTTCTTCTGCAGCTCTGAATTTATAATATCTATTATTCTATTATTTCTATTTAATGCTGAAATTTCATCTGTTATATCTATTAAATCAATACTTGATGGTAACAAATCAAGATTACCATCCTTATTTTTAATATTACTAACATTAGATATTATAGCTTCATTGATATCAAATACATTAGTATTCTCAATTTTATCAAAAAACAATTGATGAATTGTTCTGTTTTCATTATTTCTTTTTTCCCATTCCTCTTGACTAATTAGCAAAACAGTAGCATTTGTTTGAGGATCTAAATCAATTACTAAAACTTTTTTATTAAATTCTATCGATAGAATTTCAGCCACTGCTACAGTAAGAGTTGTTTTTCCAACTCCACCTTTAAGATTTATAAAACTTATATTTCTTGACACATTTACACCACCTAATATACATTCATAAATATATATTAGTTACTTAGTTATATTATGATTCTATTTATAACTTAAACTGTTTAAATATATCTATTGAAGTGATCTTTTGAACATATAAAAAGAAGTCAATTACTGACTTCTTTCATAATAAAACTAATTATTTGTATTTGTTGTATATACTTTTGTAGCTAACTCATCATCCATTAAATAAAGCCCTGCTGGATTATCTTCAATTCTTCTTACTCTCTTTACTAATGAATTAAAGTTATTTTCTTCTTCAACTTGTTCATCTATAAACCATTTTAATAAGCTTATAGTAGAATGTTCTCTTTCTTCATATGCAATATCTGCTAGTTCATATATTTTTCTAGTAACTAATTGCTCATGCTCATAACCCTTTTCAAAAACATCAATTATTCCATCATAATCTCCTTGAGGTTTGTTTACTTGCTCTAATACTACTGAACCATTCTTTTGATATACATAATCATATAATTTCATTGCATGATCTAATTCTTCTTTTGCTTGAACTCTAAAGAAATTAGCAAAACCACTTAAGTCAATAGATTCACAGTATCCTGCCATAGCAAGATATGTATATGAAGAATAGAACTCAAAGTTAATTTGATCATTTAAACCTTCTAATAATTTTTTACTTAACATAAAATATGTACACTCCTCTATATAAATTATCTCCTACTTACATTGTATACTTATTTTATATTTTTTCCAATAACATAATAAATAAAATTAGTTTATTATCCTTTAATATTTACTTATTAAGTTAAGTTATCTTGCTATTCTAATGATTTATACTTCAGTTTATGAGTTTTACTTATCTGTTTTATTATATTATAATCTGAAACAATTGTGAATATTTAGGATGTAACAGATAAAATGCTTTATAATACTTTATAAATTATTAAAATTAAAATGTACTAAAATAAAAGGAAATATTGAATTATAAGTCTTCTTCTATTTACTTATTTTTTTTACAACTCTAATATTATTACAATTTAATGTTTTAAGAATCCAAGTTCATAAACCAAGCTTCTCATTTTATCTTCTAAGTTCTTTACCATATCTTCAAATAGTTCTAGTTCTTCTTTCATATATTTAGTTAACATAAATTTTATTTGATACCATCCTGAATCACAAGTATTTATGTTATATTTAGGGTGATATTTATTAAACTCATCTCTATATTTAAAGCTTTCTACTACTAAATTCCTTGCAGTTTTTAAAATTAATTCTCCTTCTTCTGAAAACTCTAATTTCTCTAACTCTTCATATATAAATCTCTCTTTACTATATCTTATGCAATCCCGATATATCATTTCATTATTATTTATATTAGCCAAATTTTGAATATCCTTAATACTCATAAAGAACATTTCATTTATAATATTAAAGCTTTTGTCTTCTACCTTCACATTTCTAAGTGAACTAGCTCCACTTTCATTTGCAAAAATAGAATATATGATACTGTCATTTTCAAATTCTTTATATTTAGAATGATTAATATTGGAGATTATATAGTTATCCTTTTGATTTAACCAATTAGATTTAATTACTTTTCTTGCTGCAAATAAAGAACAACATTGTTTATAATTTTCTCTTGTTATTGCTGTTGTCTTTACATGTCTTGTAACAGGCGCAGATAATATATATACTCCCTGAGTATTAGCATATACATTATTTGAATCATTCATTAAAAATCCTATTGCATCCTTATCAACCATTCTTGTTTTCTTATCAAGAGTTATAGCTGATTTTAATGTTATAGTTTCAACTTTACTATTAGATTTTTTATCCTTAATCCAAGATGATAATTTTTCCTTTGGTTCTAGATTATATATTGTTTTTTCTCCACTTGTTTCAATTTTGCCTTTATCATTTAATTCTTTAATTAAAAACTTAAAATTATTCTCTTCCTTATTTTCTCCAGAAGTCCATATTGAAAACCCAATCCCCCATTCAGAAGAAACATTTGAAAAGTAACTTGCATTAAATACAATACCTTTTTCAAACTTAAAGTTTTCTAAGAAAGTTTCTCTAAATTTTTCACTTCTCTCTCCAGATAAAAATAATGTTGGTGTAAAAACTCCTATACTTAGATTATCTAAATTAAATACCTGTTTTAATTTTAATATTCTATAAAGAAACTGAATATATAATTGCTGAGATGAATTTTTAAAGCCTTCTTTTTCCATCATTGATTTAATTTTTGTATTAGCTATACCATCTTTACTTTTCTTACCATTTTGTTTGCCATTACTACCTTCACCAAAAGGTGGATTAATTAAAAATATTATTTTTTTATTGTTTCGCAGTGCATTATATAATGATAATGGAATCAATGAGTTATTTACTTCATTAAAAATCAATAGCTCTGGATTATCATTTAAAAAGTCATATACAAACTTTTGAGAATTTCTATTATAATTGTCTCCTAATTCAAGATCAACTTTATCTATAGTTGAGCAATATAGCTCTTTAAAATAATAATCTCTTGTTAAGTTACCAGTTCCCCATGCACAATCCCATACTACGTATTCCTCTCTCCAATTTGGACCAAATACATAACTTAACTGTTTTTGTACTTCATTTGTCCAAATAGTAGGAGTAAAAAATTCACCATTAAATCTTCTTTTAGTATCTTCAGTTAATCTATCCTTCATTGATATAAAACTATTCTTTTCTTCTATAGAATATTTCACTGAATATTCTTCTTCAAACTGCTGATATCGATAGGAATCTATCTCTATACGCCTATCTTTTTTAGCAATAAATTTACTATCTTTCTTTTTTGATATTTCTGCTTCACCAATTATTGTATCTATAAAACATTGAACTAAGTCGGATGCAGAATATTTAGAAGGATCTTTTATTATACGCTCTATAAAATAATCATAAGTTTCTAATAAATTTGCTTCAGTAACCTTAAATTTTGTCTTTATTTCAATTATTAATCTCTTAATATCTCTAACTACATTTTCAAATTTAAAGCTCTTATCAATATTAAATATAATAAGGTTAATAGATTTATTATTACTTATCTCAAAAGTTAAGTCTTTATATTTATTTGGAGCTTCTGAAGGTGCTGTGCTCCAATCTAAATTTCTTTCTAAATACATTTCTACATCACTAGAACTTATCACAAAACATGTAGTTTTATCACCAGCTAAAATCACATTAGGCATATCCATATAATCTCTATTTGTTCTTAAATTAAATTGCTTTAAATAAAATATAACTTGTACTAAAACTTTAGCTCTATCAATAGAATTATTAAAATCTAATCCATACTTAAATTCCATAATAAGTCTTAGAACTTTTCTTATATCATCATACATTAAATTTTCTTCTAAATATCCGTCACATTTAAAAGGATATTTTATTATTGAGTTTCTTAAACTGGTACTTATATTATTTTTATAAACTAATTCAATATCTCTTTCTTCAGTTGCATTTTTAATTTGATTATAGAATAATTTTTTCATATTTCCTCATAAAATATTGTTATTAATCTATTCTATTTGGGAAATAAATTAGATATGTATATTATTTGTTTTATCATTTTTAATCTACATTTAAATTTATGGAGTTAATATTTAGATGTGAAATTC
>JAHAIU010000186.1 GCA_018372555.1 Clostridium sp. | reverse complement strand
TTACAAACTATCTATATATATCCACTATTAATCCTTGAATTTCATCTATTGATGCAGCCATATTTAAATTATCAGTTTCATCTTTTAATAAAGCTGTAGTTAGTTCCTCAAGCTTTGCATCAATTGTATCTACAGTAATAAAATATTGAGTTTGCCAAAAGCTAATATCTTTTTTTGTATTATACATAAATTTAAGAATAGATTCTAAATATTCTTTTATCATTTTTTTATATGCTATTACATCACCATATGTTTTTGTAACTACTAATCTATTTCCTTTTTTATGTATTTCTTCTATCATTTCCTTAAGCTGTTCTTCAGATCGTCTTTCCTTAGCGTGATTAAAACTTTGAGAAAAATCTTTTTTTTCTGATACAACTTTTCTATCTTGCTGAATTATACCTTTTCTATTAATTCTTCCAACTTCCATTTTCCCACCATCCTTAAAGTTATTATAACATTAAAATTAAAATTCCTCACTTCTTCCATGTATTATTATTGCTAAAAATTAATACAATATAGTTATGCATAGTTTTTATAATTAGGAGGTAAAAATGTGGTATAGTAAAAATTCTGACGAAATAATAAAAGAATTATCCTCTAATGAAGTTAATGGATTATCTTCAAATGAAGCTAAATCTAGACTTGAGAAAAACGGATTAAATAAACTTCAAGGAAAAAAGAAAAAAAGCATGTTTCAATTATTCCTAGCCCAAATTAATGATGTAATGATTTATATATTATTAATTGCAGCTATTATCTCTATGGCAGTTAAAGAAGTTAGTGATGCAATCATAATTTTAATAGTAATCTTTGTGAATGCTATAATTGGTGTAATTCAAGAGTCTAAGGCTGAAAAGGCTTTAGAAGCATTGAAAAATATGTCCACACCTAAAGCTTTAGTTAAAAGAGATGGAAATATAATTGAAATTCAATCTGAAGAAGTTGTAGTAGGAGATATAGTTATTATAGATGCTGGTAGATATATACCTGCTGACCTAAGACTTATTGAAGCTGCCAATTTAAAAATAGAAGAATCAGCTTTTACAGGTGAATCTGTCCCTTCTGAAAAAAATTCAGAAACTAATACAGATAACTCAGAATTGCCTATTGGCGATCAGCATAATATGGCCTTTATGTCAACCCTGGTAACTTATGGTAGAGGTGTAGGTATAGTTGTAGGAACTGGTATGAATACGGAAATTGGTAAGATAGCAAAAATGCTTGATGCTGAGGAAGATAATACTACCCCACTTCAAAAAAAGCTTGCTCAACTTGGAAAAATACTAGGATTTGCTGCTGTAGGTATTTCTATACTTATGTTTATAGTATCTATGTTCCAAGGAAGAGATTTTCTTGAAATGTTTATGACTTCAATAAGTTTAGCTGTTGCTGCAATTCCAGAAGGATTACCTGCTATTGTTGCAATTGTTCTTGCTCTTGGAGTTCAAAGAATGATTAAAGAAAATGCAATTATAAGAAAATTACCCTCTGTTGAGACTTTAGGATCAGTTAATATTATTTGTTCAGATAAAACTGGTACATTAACAATTAATAAAATGACTGTAAAGAAGTTTTTCGTAGATGGACTAATTAATGATTTAGATAAAATTGATATTAATAATAAAGAATCAAAACTATTAGTTGATGGAATGATTCTATGTAATGATGCCACCTCAAAGGATGGAAAACAAACTGGAGATCCTACTGAGGTTGCTTTAATAGAAGTTGGAAATAAACTTAATATACTAAAGGAAGATTTAACTGCTTCTAACAAAAGAATTAATGAAATCCCCTTTGATTCAGATAGAAAACTAATGACTACAGTAAATAATTATAATAATAAAAATACTGTATTTACTAAAGGGGCAATAGATAGCATATTAAAAATATCAAATAAGATTTTAATAAATGGTGAAGTTAAGGAATTTACTAAAAGTGAAAAAGATAAGGTTTTAGAAGCCTCTAATAAAATGTCAGATGATGCATTAAGAGTATTAGCCTTAGCTTATAAGGAAATTGATAATAACAATATTGTAGTAAATGATCTTGAAACTGATTTAATCTTTATTGGTCTTATGGGAATGATAGATCCCCCTAGAGAAGAAGTGAAATCTTCTATTGAAGTAAGTAAAAATGCTGGAATCAGAACTATAATGATAACTGGTGATCATAAAAACACTGCAGTTGCTATAGCTAAAGATTTAGGCATTGCCGAAGATATTTCTGAGGCTATGGCTGGAAGTGAAATTGATACTTATATTGATGAGGAGTTTGTAAAGATTATTAATAATTATAAAGTTTTTGCAAGAGTTTCTCCTGAACACAAAGTAAAGATTGTAAAAGCATTTAAAGCTCACGGTAATATAGTATCTATGACAGGTGATGGTGTTAATGATGCTCCTTCACTAAAAGCTGCTGATATTGGAGTTGCCATGGGCATAACAGGTACAGATGTTGCCAAAGGTGCAGCTGATATGGTATTAACTGATGATAACTTCACTACTATTGTAAAAGCTGTTGAAGAAGGAAGAAATATTTTTAATAATATAAAGAAATCTATCGTATTCCTTTTAAGCTGTAACTTAGGAGAAGTAGTTGCATTATTTGTTGCAATATTACTAAACTGGCCTACACCATTACAAGCAATCCATATTCTATGGGTAAACTTAATTACAGATAGTTTCCCAGCTCTATCTTTAGGAGTTGATCCAGGTGATAAGGGAGTTATGGACTTACCTCCTAAAGCCCCAAATGAAAGTTTATTTGCAGGTAGAATGGGAATACTTCTTATAATAAATGGTATCTTAATTGGTGTTACCACTTTAATTGCTTTTGTATTAGGCGAAAAATTATATCCTGATTCATTAAAGCATGCTCAAACAATGGCCTTTGTAGTATTAAGTGTTTCTCAGCTGTTCTATTCATTATCAATGAGAAACGAAAGAAAATCTATATTCCAAATAGGCTTCTTTAAAAACAAGTGGCTACTAGCATCCATAGCTTTTGGTATCCTATTGCAATTTGCAATAATAACAATACCATTTACTGCAAATATATTTAAGGTTTATTCCTTAAGCCTATATGATTGGGGAATAGTAATATTAATTTCATTAATACCATTTGCAATAAATGAATTAATAAAAGTCCTATTTAAATCAAAAAAATAACAGCAAATGTGAATATAACGGCAATGCTAAATAGAATATGCTCCATAAGCTGATAGCTGCAAAAAGAAGTTCTAGGCTTGTAAAAACTTCTAATTTTTCACCATATGCTTATTTCTCATATTCTATTTATCATTGCTAATAATTCAAGATTTAAAATCCTTCCAAGAAGAATTGAAATTCAGATCGTCTGGATGTATCAACGCATCCACAAGATTAAATTATTCAAGGAATCTTTAACATATTATGCGTATACCGACTTGGAGCGTTCAAGGTCGGGCGAGCATAATATGTTAAAGACTCCTATTAATATTAATCCTAAGCTGTAAATACGTTTCCTTCTAGGAGAATTCCATTCTTCATTGAGTATATTTTATCTGCTACTTTTTCTGCAAAATCCATATCATGAGTTATTATAAGCATACTCATTCCATCTTTTGCAAGGGATCTTATTAGTTCTGCTACTTCTCCAGTTAAACCTGGATCTAAAGCTGATGTAGGTTCATCAAAGCACATTAATTTAGGCTTTAAAGCTAGAGCTCGTCCTATAGCCACTCTTTGCTTTTGCCCTCCTGACAATTCATAAGGATAACTATCTATTTTATCTTCTAAACCTAAAAATCTCAGTATTTCTTTTGCCCCTTCCTTTGCCTTAATTTCTTTTTCCCCTAAAACTCTAATTGGTGCTTCTATTAAATTTCCTAAAACACTCATATGAGGAAAAAGATTAAAGTTTTGAAATACTAATCCTATAAATTTTCTTATTTCATTAAAATCTTTCTTTTCCTTATAAACTCCATTTTCACATAAATAATTATTTTCTACTATAATCGTTCCTTCATCACAAAACTCTAGACCATTTACGCATCTTAATAAAGTTGTTTTACCACCACCAGAAGGACCTACTATAACTGCTACTTCTCCTGAATTTACTTCAAGATCTATTCCCTTTAAAACTTCAGTTTCTCCAAAACTCTTCTTTAATCCCTTAACCTTAAGCATATCCTTCCCTCCTATTGATAATAATCAAACTTTTTCTCCATAGTATCTAAAAACTTTGTTAGTATTCCATTAAACACCAAGTAAAATACTGCAACTACTACAAATGGCATAATAGATGATAACCTATTAGATGCTATCTTTGCTATCTTCAGCAACTCATCTAAACCAACTACATAAATTAATGATGTATCCTTAACTAAAGTTACTACCTCGTTTGCAACTGGTGGAAAAACTCTTTTTAGAGCTTGGGGTAGTATAATTCTAAGGAAGGTATCTTTTTTGCTTAATCCCAGTACCTCTGCCCCTTCAAATTGTCCTTTATCTATAGATAATATACCTGCCTTAAATATTTCACCAAAGTATGCCCCATAATTTAATACCATAGCTAAAATAGCTGCTGGAAATCTTGGTATATTTATATTGATAAGAGGTAATCCAAAAAATATAAATAAAATTTGTAATAATAAAGGTGTTCCTCTTAAAATTAAAACATATATTCCAGTAATAGATTTTAGTATTTTTATTTTAGATATTCTTCCTAAGGCAATTATTATACCTAAAGGTATTGATAATATTAATGTTATCGAAAATATTCCTATAGTTACCTTTAAGCCTTCTAATGCTTGAGGAATAAACTCAATAATTTCATTAGTCAACTCCAAAGTAAACACCTCCTTATTACTTAATTATTTAGCAATTATATCTTCGCCAAACCACTTAACAGAAATCTCTCCAGCCGTTCCATCTTCAACTAATTCGCTAAATGCTTTATTAAATGCATCAACTAAATCCTTATCTTCTTTTCTCATCCCTACAGCATAAGCTTCCGTACCGAAATCCTCAGATAAAATTTTATACTTTTCTGCTCCTCTTTGCTTGGTATAGTATTTTGCTAATATTTCATCAGCAACTACAGCATCTAATCTGCCTGCTTCTAAATCCATTAATGCTTCATTATTAGTTTCAAAAGTAACTACTTTACCATCTTTAAATGTAGTTATAGTATCACCATCAGCCTCAATTGCATCAACTGCACTTGATTGATTTTGTGCTCCAACAACTTTATCCTTTAAATCTTCTTTAGAGTTAATTTCAGAATCTGATAAAGTAATAATAACTTGTCTATTATTTAAATATGGAGTTGAAAATTCGACCTTTTCTTTTCTTTCATCAGTAATACTATATCCATTCCAAATAAAATCTATATTTCCATTCTTAAGTTCTGTTTCTTTCATACTCCAATCTATAGGTTGAAGCTCTATTTCCTTATTTAACTTTTCTGAAATAGCTTTAGCTAGATCAATATCAAATCCAACATACTCTCCATTTGAATCTTTAAACCCCATAGGTACAAAAGTATCATCAAAACCTAATATAAGCTTGTCCTTATCTAATACACTTTGATCTTTCTTTTCCCCACATGATATTAATGATAATGACATAACAGATACTACTGTTAAAGCTAATAATTTTTTCCCAAATTTCATAATTAATTGCCCCCTCTTTATTTTCTTAAATAATCACTTTCCTTATTTAATACTTTATCATAGTAAAGTATTAAAGTCAATAAAAATACGATAATTTTTTTAATTACCGTATTTTTATTTATACTCTTAGTTAATTTAAGCTTATTAATATACTATTATTTTTTTAAGCTTCCACCATTTGTTTCTATAACTTCTTTGTACCAGTTAAAGCTCTTTTTCTTATATCTTTCTAAAGTTCCTGTTCCAT
>JAHAIU010000185.1 GCA_018372555.1 Clostridium sp. | reverse complement strand
TGATCTCACAACTTCATCTAAATACTTCATTTTTGCGTTAGCTGCGTATTTATCATTTGAAGAAACATTTTTTACATGAACTTCGCCCATATCACAGACATTATGGCTTTTATTAAAGATATCTAGAAGGTTGTTTTCTCTTAAAACTTTTGGGCCTTGTTCTACACCTGGATTATCGCATCCGTAGAACAGAGGCATATCAATAATACTAATATTCATTATAAACAAACCTCCAAATAAAATTTGATTTTTAGGGCAATAAGTATATATTAATAGCTTAGCTTAAATATGTAAATAAAATTTAGAAAAAAATATTGTTAAAATTTATTACTAAAGTTAAGAGCATTACTATTTGCATAGCGAAGAGTCATGTATTAAATGGAATTAGATTCTTAACTACTTCTCCTTAATTTATTTGTTCCCTTAATTATTTAGCATTATAAGATGATATTTTTAGTAATATATATGTTTCAATAAAAAAATGAATTATATGGTATTGTAGGGTTTTAAGTGAAAAATAATTTTAAAGTAAATTACATCAATTGAAAGCATATATAGATTTTAACTTTTATATAAGGTTGATGTGTGCTTAGTTAATGAAACATTCTATTTATTAAATATAATTTAATAAAATGCAAATACTAATTATAATTTATGTAATTAGTAGTATATTGAAATAGCTATACAATAAAAATAACTAGGAATAAATCTAAAATATAGAAAAATCCCTAGTTAATTTATATTAATTTAAGATATCATTTCACTTAGCTTTTGGAGAGCCTCTTCCTTATTATCAAATGAAAACTTATTTTCTTTAATATAATTTTGATCTATTTCAGGAAGATTACCTAAAGGTTTTGAATCTGAATATACTTTTTTCTCTGATTCAATAATATTTCCATTATCATCAGTTTTAAAAATAGAAATATAACCATCTTCTTCACCTAAGTAATATTTATTTGCTTCTAAAGAACTTGCAGAATAAACTTCTTCTCTAGTGTAAACTAATTTTTCTTCATTTTTTTCTGAAAGCTTATATCCTTTTCTTGATAGTTCATTAGAAAGTTCTTCTAAGGTAAGTTTTTCTTTAAAGCCTAATTTTTCTTTAAGCTTAAGTAGTGTATCAATCATATCTACATTATCTTTAGTATTTAGAGATACAAAAATATCATCACTTAAGTAATTATTTTCTGCATATACATTTGTATTTTCATTTTCTACATTATTATTTTTACTATTAGGATTAGTTATATAATTAGTAATATAATAGCTAGCGCAAAAAGTTATGGCAAGTAGTGTAATAAATGAAACTAATAATGAAGCTTTCTGTTTTCTATTTAGTTTTTTATTTTTTGTATCTTTATTTTCTAGATTATCCATTTTTATCACTCCTTGCTAAGATTATTGACATAAACTTCAAATGTTATACTAGTTTTTTATATGAAAATATAATAAAATAAAACTCTAATATATAATTCTTAAGATTATTACGAAATTTTAATATATTGTTATTAATTTGTAATAAAAAAGACAAACTAATTTTGTATAATATAATAGATAATGCTATCAAAGAGTTTAAGTTAATTATATAATAGGAAGATAAAGGGAGGAATATAGATGAATGAAAATGATAACGTTAAAAGACGAAATATGAAAAAGAAAAAAAATAAAAAGAAAAAAATAATATTATTTTCAATCTTGGGGGTACTGTTATTAGCAGTGGCAACTGTAGTTGGATATTATTATCATATAAGGGGTCAAATATATGTTGAAAGTAAACCTAATCCAACAAAGGAAGTTACATATGATGAGGTAGATGGAATTACTAATGTACTTTTAATTGGAACTGATGGTAGAACATTGGATGAACCAGCTAGATCAGATTCTATAATAATTGCTACACTAGATAATAACAATAAAAAAGTTAAGTTAACCTCAATTATGAGAGATACTGTAGTAGAGATCCCTGAGTATGGAGAAGATAAGATAAATGCAGCTTTTGCTTATGGATCTATTAATGAAGATGAAAATGGAAAAATGAGAGGTGCTGAAGGTGGAGCATCCTTATTAATGGAAACTATTGAAAATAATTTCGGCTTACATTTAGATAAGTATATTATAGTTAACTTCTGGGGATTCGAAGCTATAATAGATGAAATTGGTGGAATTGAAGCAGATATTAAAGATTATGAAATAGATGAAATTAATAAATATATTGGAGAAGCAACAGGAGTAAACTCACCTCCAATAACTGAAACAGGATTACAAACTTTAAATGGTCAACAAGCTTTATCATACGCAAGAATTAGATATGTTGGTAATGGTAACTTTGAAAGAGGGGAAAGACAAAGCAAAGTCTTACTTCAAATAGCCACTAAGCTTAAGGAAGTTAATCCAATAAAATATGTATCTATTGCAAATGCATTAGCAAAAGAAGTTAAGACTAATATTGATATTCCTGAAGCATTAAATTTAGCCTATACAATATATAAGCTACCAACTCTTGAATTTGAACAATTACAAATTCCTCAAGCTGAATTAATTGTTAGAGATTATTATTATAAGGATAAAGGTTGGTGTCTACTTATAGATTTAGAGCAACACTCACAGATTATGCATGACTTTATCTTTAACAACATAACACCAAATCCAGAGGAGTTTGATTTAATATCATTAGCAAATGCTAAGGCGAGTTATGAAGATAAAGAAGCAAGATATAATGCCCTTTATAATATAAAACCAGAAGAGCATGATGATAGAAATTCAGATAATACAACAATTACACCACCTAAAAAGGAGCCAACAACACCGACAACACCGGAAACACCGACAACGCCAGAAACACCAACAACACCAGAGAAACCAACAACACCGGAAACCCCAGAAACACCAACAACCCCAGAAACACCAACAACACCAGAAACACCGGAAAAACCGACAACTCCGGATAATGGTACTACGAATGGGGATGCAACTAAGCCTCAGACTTAACAATAGATAATTATAAGAAGTATATAATAATGGCTGTCGAAAGACAGCCATTAATTAATAAATAAAAAGATAGATAAGTCATTTAATGGCTTTTATAATTTAAAAAGTTTATAAAAAGGAGAATTATGATTAATTTTATTCAAAGTATGTTATTATCAGTACCTGCAGTACTAATAGCTTTTATAGTTCAAGGCTATGGAAAAGCGTTAGTTGCAGATAGATTAGGTGATAAAACACCAAGATTTCAAGGAAGATTAACTCTAAATCCAACGGCTCATATAGATCCAATTGGATTTTTACTTATTTTAGTATGTGGATTCGGATGGACTAAGCCTGTAGAAACTAATCCAAGTGCCTATAAGAGGGGCTACAAAGATTCTATTAAGGTTGCATTAGCAGGACCAATCGCAAATTTAATTACAGCTTTTGTATTTGCATTTGTTTCTGTAATTTGGGTTAATACAGCTTATAGAATATTTCCTTCTGTAATTGTTCGTTTATTTATTAATATATTTTATTTAGTATGTGCTATAAATATTAATTTATTTATTTTTAATCTTATACCTATTCCAGGTCTTGCTGGCTTTGAAATATTTAAGGCAGTTAGTCCGAAGAATTTCTATAAATATGCTGGGAAGTTATATGAATATCAAATGGTTATATTATTAGGAGTAGTACTTTTAGCACAATATATTTTAAGGATCCCATCAGGATTAATATATAAATTATTTATTAATATTGCATATTTAGTAGTAGGAATATTTTTTTAATTGATTAGAATATAGATTAGTTTTATAAAAATCATTTTTATCATCTAAAATTGAAAATATAGTTAAAAAAAGGTGCCTTTTGTTTTAACAGGTTCGGTTTTGAGGTGAAAAAAGTTTTCACGGTAAAAATCACAGGCACTTTCACATCAAGATTCACAATAAAATTATAAAAATAAAGGTCGAGCGTAAGCCTGACCTTTTCTAGTTCGTATTATTTTAAATAGATTCACTAAATTTACCTTTAATCACTTAGTGTAAATTAATTAAATAGCTTTTATTACTAAGTTTTTATTATATACTTCTTTGAATTTTTCACTTGCTCTTAATGCTTGACGAATTTCAAATTCTACATCTATATCTGAAGAAACATATATAGTTACATCCTCTTCATCATAGTTAACTTTTAATTCCTTAATAGCACCTACTAAACTTCTATCTAAGCCTTCAGCTATCTTAACTAAAACGCCAATACGATTAACATTTTTAAAATCTAATTGATTTATAATAGCAGAAAAAGGTGAAATAGGTGTTTGGTATCTATTAAATCTATGAGATGCAGCTATTGCAGCACTCATTAATAGCTCCTTATGAGTTAGTCCATTTATATAAGAGTTTAAAATTATATAAAAGGAATGTTTATGATGGTTATAATAGTTTATACTTATTCCAGAATCATGAAGCATAGTAGAAGTCTTTATAATATTATAAAATTCATCCCCTAATTTATGAAGTGGTTTTAAGGCTTCAAATAAGTTTAATGTAATATTAAAAACATTTTTAGCATGATCTATATTACCATTTAAAGTATTTAAGATTCCATTTAAGCTATAATCTAATATATCCTTAGGAATAGTATAATTTTTTTCTAAGTACTCATATATTAAGCCTTCTCTTAGGCCCCTGCCAGAAATTATTATTTTACTACAATGAACCATGTTAGCAATTTTTTTAAATATGGCAGTACCACCAACAATAATATCAGCTAATTCTGGTTCAATACCATCTAATTTTTGTCTTTGTTTATAGTCTTTACATTTTAATAAATTAAATATTTCTTGAACATCTAAATCGGAAAGTTCGTAATTATGAGGAATATCAAAAGGATATCTTTTTCTAACTCTATCTATTTTTCCAACATTTCTAATAGTTGAAGCAATTCCTATAATTGAATCAAATTTAGTATCTTTAAGCCAAGGAACCTCATCTAACAATTCATTAATAAATTCTAATGCAGTAGTTAGATCTTGTGGAAGGATTCTATCATTTAAATTAAAATGATAAGTAAAGTTAACACTTCCTATAGGTAAAGTTATACTTTTAATAATATCATTACCTTTTATCCAAGCTATATGAGTATCAGTTCCAGCAACTTCAACCATTAGCGAATTAGTGATAGATATACTTTTTCTAATACCAAGAAAATTATAATTTATTTCTTCTTCACAGGATAATACTCTTATATCTATATTAAGATCATCTTTAATTAAGTTAAGTAATGAATCCTTATTTTTAGCATCCCTTAAGGATTCAGTAGCAACAGCAAAAATTTTACTAGCACCTGAAACTGTACATAATGATTTATAAGCTCTTAAAGTAGAGATTATAGTTTTAAAGTTATCATTAGATATACAATATTCATTTACTAGATCATGTCCTAATCTAATAGAAGTTTTAAGTTCATCAATAATTTTGAAATAACCATTTTCATCAACCTCAGTCAACATAAGTCTAAGGGAACTTGGACCTATATCAACTATCCCAATCCTATCCATATTAACTCCTTAAGTAAAAATTATGAAAACTTTGATATAAACTATTATATAGATGTTTTAACAAATAATCTACATTTTGAGGTCTTATGTTATTTTAAGTGAAAAATATTTTTAAAGTAAATTATATTAAATGAAAGAATAAATATTTCAATTTCTTATATAAATTGATTTTGTAATTACTAACTGAAATATTTTATATATAAACTAATTTAATAAAATGTGAAAATTTCATTACAATCTATATATGATTTTAATTTTCAAAGTATAGTAAATAGATGCGATTATAGGTTGACAATAAATCTTCTGTTTATGTATAATGTTGATATTATAATAGAATAATAATGATAATATCTATGAAGAGAAGAGTACTAT
>JAHAIU010000184.1 GCA_018372555.1 Clostridium sp. | reverse complement strand
ATAAAATTAATTTATCTAAAGACTTTAATGTTGTAATTTCTTCTGATAATGAAGAAATATAATTTCCTTCTAAATTTAATTCTATTAAGTTTGGTAAATATCTTATTCCTTCAAGAGACTCTATTTGTTCTTCATTAGCAAGTAAGTATTTAACTGCTTGTAACTTTCTTAATGTAACTGTATCTTCTTCAAGACCTGGTATTCCTTGAGGATTTGCAAAGGCAGTATATGTTACATTTCTTACAACTACATTTCTTAAATTTTCATCCGGAAACATTACCTTTAGCTCATCTTCAGAAAGTACTTTATCTAACTCTGTTTCATCAATTGTAATATTTTCTGCTTTTTCTTCACTTTCCACTTCTTGAATCGTATCTATTTGTTTTTTATTTTCTAATTCATCTGCAAAAACAGTACTAATTTTGTAGCTTGAAATAACTGATACTGATAATGCAATAGCAATAATTATAGCAATTTTACTTTTTGATTTTCTTATCATAATATAACCTCACTTATAATCTTAGTATTTTAAAAGTATTTTTATATTTGTCCAATTAGCAACAGGAGACTCTTCAAATGAATTTGCATTGTCTTTAAAGCCTGTTAATCCCATAATCGTAGGAGATTCTTGATAGGTTTGTCCGAAGTCTTCTGATATAACAAACATTGTGCTATTTTCTTTATCCCCTTCAATATATTTTGGTTTCATATATTGAGAATAAAGTGGTGCAACAGCCTCCCAAATTGGATCATAAGAGATCTTTCCATCTATTGCATAATCCGGATTAAATAAATTTTCTGCTGTTGAGCCTACAGCTCCTATTATTCCATAGTGTGGTTGTTGATTAAATTGTCCATCTATAAATGCTTTTTGATCAACGTTATAAGCCAAGAATTTTGCATGATTTGCTGGAACTAATTGAATTCCACCTGAGTAATGAGAAGCATTTCCCCAGTTAGTTCTACCAGTTTTAGGTGAAGTTGATAAGCAAATTACACCTGGATGACTTGCCCTAAATGTACCAACATGTGAATATTCACTTCCACCAAATCTTCCTGTACCCTTAACTCTTTGAATTATATCTGCTATATGTTTTGATGTACCATCTTCATAATTTAATAGTACTCTACCATTAGTATCTTTATATTCACCATTTACTGTATCTCCAGCTGCCCAGTTTTCAAATTCTATACTAGTAGGTGAACCAATATCTATTGAAGGCTTACTTACTATTATCTTTAAATCTTCTGGTATTGGTTTATCATAAGAACCATTGTAATAGTAATCTAATGACTTCCATTCTCCATCACTATCTAAGAAGTGTACTGGGTTTCCAACAAAGGCTCCACTAATACCTCCAAATATTTCTGTTCCCCCAGCCATATCTGTATAAATAATATTGTCAGCGAAGCCTGCTGTATTATTTATTGCTGCAAAGGAATAATCTTCCTCAGTGCCTATTGTAAATTGCTTAGGCATCCATACACCTGCAGCTTCTATATCCTTTGGTGATAAACTTGGAACTGACTCTTTAGTTATTTCTGCAGCCTTTATTGGATCATAACTTTCATTAGGACCCACCCTTACGTGTACATTATTTGAAGCAGTTGCAGTTATACAAGAGTGGCTACCATCATTACCTGCATCATAATGTGATGCCCAAAAACCTGCTGAAGAATCAGCTGAATATTTGCCTGCGCGTATTACATTCCCCATTGTTCTTGTTGTCCCATCAGGATATTGTTGATATATGCTTCCACCATCTCTGTTTTCAATATATACTTCATACATCAGCTCAAGATTTGGAGTGTTTTCCTCTTTTACGACTTCTGGAATACTAGAATTAATACTATCTGCAACATTACTACCTTGTACTTTTTCAACATTTGCACTTACATTAGCACTTAAAATTCCTACTGTAACAAATGCAGATGCTAAAATACACATGATTTTTTTTCTTTTTCTAATCACTTTTCTTTTCCCCCTCATTTTTAAATTATGTAGGCTATAAACCCTTTAAAATAATAACTTTATTTTAAGTCAAAACTCTAAATGAATATTGTTTACATCTTTTGTTACATTCCATAAGCTTATTGAAATTTGTTATTAATCTTGCTAGTCTTTGAGAAAGTATTAATATTAATTAACTCTTCATCCATTTTTTTACTATGCATTAATAATACCACTCTTGAAAACGTTTAGCAATAGTTTTTGATAGTATATTTTCATTTTTTTGAATTATAATTCCATATTCGAAAATTATTTTTATTAAAATGAAAAATACTATCAGTTTAAAAGTATTATCCCTTTTAAACTGATAGCATTTAAAAATTTATTTATTAGAATTCTTTATAACTATATTTAAATATAATAATTCTAATACATATTTTTCTATAATTTTACTTTGTACGACTTTATCATCTACTTCAACCTTATGTGAATTATAGTTGATAGTAATATCACTTAATCTAGCTAATTTTGATAACAAATTTTCAGTAATAGCTATAACATTAACTTTATTTTCTCTAATATTTTCAATTACAGAATTTATTTCAGCAGTATTTCCCTTACGTGAAATAACTATAATTACATCATCAGATTTTAAAAATTTGCTTACTGCTGATAATGCATTTATATCTCTAAAATAACTACAATTTAGTCCTAAATCCATAAATCTATAATAAGCATCTTCTGCCAATACCCCTGAGTATCCAACTCCAACAAAGTATATTTTATTTGCTTTTAAAATTCTATTAGTAGCCTCTTCAATATAATCATAATTAAGAGCCTTTAAATTATTAAATATTGTACTGCTAATAGAATCTCCTAGCTTCCTTGCTATTAACTCTACAGAATCCTCTGGTAAAACAGCTTCTTCTTTTATATCCTCTTCTGTTATACCTTTATTTTGAAACTCTTGTACCATTGTCATTTTAAACTCAAGAAAACTTCTAAAGCCTAATTTTCTACAAAATCTCGTGACAGTGGCTTCACCTACCCCACAGTTATTTGCAATTTCTGTAACTGTCATATATATACTACTATTCATATACTCTTGTAAATAATCTAATATCTTAACCTCTGACTTAGTTAAGTCACTTTTATCCTTTACCATCATCACTATATTCACATACCTTTATTTTATAATTTATTAGTAAAATTTATATTTGACTTTCGTATATCTAATGCAAATAATAAGTACATCTATGATGTCTTACACATTCTAATTCCAACACATTCAATATAAACTCTTCAATCTTTCAATTCATATTTTACTACTCTTAAAAGACACCCCAAATATTTTTTACTCCATATATCATTATAATTTATATTATTTCTTAATGCTACTATTTTTACCAATCAGTTGCCTTACTCTCCTAAATTCAACTCTTCTCAATAAAGGTTTAAATATTATATTTCTTATCTAGTAAAGCTAGGACTAACACAATTTATGCTATTAACTCCCAGCTCTCCATTTTTATACTTATTAATTTCCCCTTGAAGCTACCGCAATAATTTGGCTATCTTCATCAATAAATTCTAATTCCATATTAACAACAGATATTAATTGCTCTTTACTTGTCATTCCTGATAAATCTACTTGTTTTTCCCCAAAAAATAAATATACCTTAGGAAGAATTCCACCAGCATCTGAATATGTGGTCATATGGTCTACAAATTCAGAAAATCTATAGTTAACATCTCCTTTAGTTACCATCAATATCTTTCCATTATCTTTTTGAAGTCTTATTACCCCTTCATTATCAATAACTCTTACAAGATATTTTTTCTTCTTTACTAATCCAAATAATTTCTTTTCTATTTTATTAGCTATAAAAGCATTCCATCTACCAGTCTTAGCTACTAATTCAATTTCTTCACATTGGACTCCTGTGGCTGTTACTGCTATTTCCTTTAATTCCTCATCGGTCTTTTTAGCAGTGTTTAAATCCTTAGTTCTAAGCTCAGTTGCACCTGTAGCTACAGCCCTTAAGATATTTTTCTGTGAATCTACTTCTATTGAAATTTCAACAGTACTTGGATTTGCTCCTGCTTTAGTTACTGCCTCCATAACATCAGCTCTTATTCTTCTAATATCATTTTCTGTTGGATTGGCTACATTTCTTTCAACCTGTTCTCTTACAAGAGCAAGGGCAACACCTATAGTAGATATATACGGAGCATTTTTGGCAATATTAAATTTCATATCCATCATTTCACCTAAATAAGGTGTAATAATTGAAGCTGAACCTCCACCTCCAACTAATCTTATAATTGAATTATTTAAATTATATTCTTTAATTAAATTATCAACTATAACCTTAACTTTTTTAATAGCTATATTCATAGCTTGAGTACATGCTTCTTCTACTGATATTCCTATTTCCTTTGCTAATACTTCCCAAGCTTTTCTTCCAGCTTTATCATTTCCCCTTGCATAATCATTTTCTGGAACATATCCTAATATATTTGCAGCTCCTGCTACTGTTAATGCATAGCTATACCCATTATCACATTCAATTGCTACATAATTAGCTTTATCATCTTTTCTTGGTGCTATATATTTAACCTTAGGATTTGACATTTTACTTTCATCTGCAAAAATTTCATATTCTTTATCAGCAATATGAGCTGACCTTGGTCCAACATCAACTATCTTACCATTTTCAACAACAATCATACTTCCTCCTGCAATACCAAGAGTTCTAACATCTAATGATGTTAAGTAAAGCTTATGACCTCCAACCTCTGCATTTTTAATCATTACTTTCCCATCTTTTATTACAGATATATCTGTTGATGTTCCTCCTACCTCAAAAAATATACCATCTGAAACTTTTTCATACATAAGTGCACCAGCAACACCAGCTGCAAGACCTGATAACATTGTTAATATTGGACGTTTTCTAACTTCCTCTACAGTCATAACACCACCATCACATCTCATTATCATAAGTGGCTTTTTAATATTGGCATTTTTAACTGATGTTTCTGTCATATTTGCAGTTTCCATCATCTTAGGAATTAAAGCTCCATTAACTACAGCTGTTCTTGTTCTAGCCATTAACCCATATAACTGTGATATTTCATATCCACCAGTAGCATATAAACCTTCTTTATTACAACTTTCAATTACCTTAATTTCATTTTCAGGGTTGTCCACTGAATATGCTTCTGAAGCAACTATCACTTCTGCTCCATTAGACTTTAATTTTAAAATAGCTTCTTTAATTTTTTCATTACTTAAATTTCCTGAATCTATATAACTATGAACTGTATGAAGATATTTTCCAGCAGCTAGCTCAATATCACCAACATTTGTTTCACCCTTTGCTCTTTCACCTTCAAATCCTTTCCCCATACCTATAATACCAGTTTTAGCTACATCACCTTCTAAAAGAGCATTAGTAGCTTGGGTTGTACCATGAGCAATAAATACAACATCATCTGGAGAAATTCTATTATCTTTTAGTACTTTATTTATAACTGTGACTATCCCTTTTGCTACCCCTTCTTCAGCATGATGAGTAGTTGGAATTTTATCTTTTGCGATAATTTCGTATGTTTCATTATCTATTACAGCTGCATCAGTAAATGTTCCCCCAACATCAATTCCTATTCTTACTTTTCTATTCATCTCAATACCACCCTTTATATAATAAATTCAATTTTTCTAATCCTTTACATTTAAATTGTATCATTTTGATATTTCTTTTTCAATACTTTGAAAATATCTTTCTTGATTTATCTGAAAAATCTTTTCAAAATTAAATAAAAGCCATGAATACCCTTAAAATTAATTTGATATCCATAGCTTTATTTATACTATTATTTTTTTAAGCTTCCACCATTTGTTTCTATAACTTCTTTGTACCAGTTAAAGCTCTTTTTCTTATATCTTTCTAAAGTTCCTGTTCCAT
>JAHAIU010000183.1 GCA_018372555.1 Clostridium sp. | reverse complement strand
GCATAGATTTAATAGAGAAAAATATTATAGATTATTGATAGTAGGGAGAGAGAGGTATGGTAAATCATTATAGTGAAGCTTATAGTGATTATTACAAAAGGATAAGAGGGAAGGTTAAAGAAAAGGATAATAAAAAAGAGAAGCTATTTTCTAGTAGAGATGATATATACCCTAATACTTCTAATGTGCGTAATTATAGTTATAGAGCGGGGACTTATGGTATGAAACAAGAGAAGAAGAAGTTTAAATATATAGATATATTTATAGCTAGGCTTATAATTACATTTTTATTGTCTTTGGGAGTATTTACTTTAAAGGTATTACCTAATGAAGAATCAAAAGTCATATATAGTACTATAAAGACTGAAGTTAATAGAACGTATGATTATAGTAAGATTTTAGATAAGGCTGAAGCTATGGGTATTAATTATAAGTGGGTATTTAATATATTTGAAGATAAATACCAGGATTTGAAAAGTGATTTAAAGTTATAAAAGAAATATTTATGAAATAGAAGGTGATTATGTAGTGGTGTAGCAATTAATAGGGAGATATAAATGAAAAAAGACGCAAAAAAAATATTAGCAGAAATAGTATTAATATTATTAATAAGTAGTTATAACAGTATGTTTGGACTTGCTTTTGTATGGGTGTTTTTACATGAACTAACACATATTTTTATAGCTCATATATATGGATGTAAATTTTATAATATAAATTTTCATATTTTTGGATTAAATGCAGAGCTTGGAGATATTAATTCCCTTAAGGAAAGGGAGAAGGTCATAGTGTATTTTTCAGGTGCACTATTTAATATTGTATCTGCAATAATTCTTTATTTTTTAAATATTAGATTTAATAATAATTTTATTGAGACAAGTATTAATTTAAACATAGGGTTAGCTGTATTTAACCTACTGCCTGCTTATCCATTAGATGGATCTAGGATACTAGAGATACTTTTAACTAAAAAGATTCTATTTAAAAAGGCTCAAAAAATAATAAGTATAGTTAGTTATATAGTATCAGGGTTATTTATTAGTATAGGAATTTTAAATTATATATTTCTACATAGTATAAACTTCAGTATTTTCATTGGTGCTGGAATTATAATATATATTACTAGAATGGAAGCTCATACTTCAATGTATATAACTATGGGTAACATAGTTAAAAAAAGAAATAAAATTTTAAAAAATAAATATATAGAAAATAAGACAATATCAGTTTATTACAAGCAGGGTCTTGTTAATGTATTAGCTTTGGTAGATAGGAATAAGTTTAATACTTTTTATATTTTAGATGATGATATGAAACTTATTTATATATTAAATGAAGATGAATTAATCGATGCATTGAAAAACTATGGTAATATGACTTTAGAGGAATATGTAAATCAAAATCCTAATGTTACTAAAAGTGGGTTGAATAATAGCATATATAAATATTAGTAAGAGATTTACCTTTAGATTTATATATGCTAGAATAGTAAAGATAAAGATATAGGTGCTATTGCATAATGAAAAATGAATAATGAAGAATGTAAAATTAAAGAAGAAACTCCTTTAGGAGTTTCTAAAGTTGATGTTTTTAGTAATTTATTCTAAAGCAAATCAATAGTTTTGCATTCTCCATTTTTAATTTGGAGCTGTTTGGTATAGTATCTATTTAAACTCTCGTTATAGGAGGAAGATGTATGAAAAAATTAACTGACCATATTTTATATAAGGTTGAAAAACCATCAAGATATGTTGGTGGAGAGTTAAATCAAGTAGTAAAAAATCCAAAGGAAGTTGACATAAGATTTGCTTTTTGTTTCCCAGACGTTTATGAAGTTGGAATGTCTCATTTAGGAACAAGAATACTTTATCATACTATAAATGAAAGAAAAGATACATATTGTGAAAGGGTATTTGCACCTTGGCCAGATATGGAAGCTCAGCTTAGAGAAAATGAAATTCCATTAATGAGCTTAGAAACAAAAGATCCTCTTACAGAGTTTGATATATTAGGATTTACCCTTCAATATGAAATGAGTTATACAAATATATTAAATATGCTAGATATGGCTGGTATTACATACAGAGCCTCAGAAAGAGGAGAAGATGAACCAATAATTATGGCTGGAGGTCCTTGTGCATATAATCCAGAACCATTATATGATATAGTTGATTTCTTTGAAATTGGTGAAGGTGAAGAAATCATGAATGATGTCCTAGATGTATATAGAAAATATAAAGGACAAGGAAAGAAAAAAGAATTTTTAAGAGAAATAGCTAGAATAGAAGGTGTTTATGTACCTTCTTTATATGATGTAACTTACAACGAAGATGGAACTATAAAGGAATTTAAGCCAAAGTTTGATGATGTTCCTGCAAAGGTTAAAAAGAGAATAATAAATAACTTTGATAAGGTAGATTTTCCTTTAGATATGATAGTACCTTATTCTGAAATAGTTCATGATAGAGTAGTTTTAGAAACATCAAGAGGGTGTACTAATGGATGTAGATTCTGTCAAGCTGGTATGATTTATAGACCAGTTAGAGAAAAAACTACTAATACATTATTAGATCAAGCAAGAAAGATGATAGATGCATCAGGATACCAAGAGGTTTCTTTAGCATCACTTAGTATATGTGACTATTCAGATATTCAAAACCTTGTTAGTAGTTTAATATTAGAGCATGGTGGCAAGAATGTAGGGGTAGCTCTACCATCGATAAGAGTTGATGCTTTTTCAGTAGATTTAATAAAGGAAATCCAAAAGGTAAGAAAAACTGGATTAACTTTTGCTCCTGAAGCTGGATCTCAAAGAATGAGAGATATTATAAATAAAGGATTAACTGAAGAAAGAATATTAGAAGCTACTAAAAGTGCTTTCGAATCAGGTTGGAGTACTATTAAGCTATACTTTATCTTAGGTCTTCCTTATGAAGAAATAGAAGATGCTGCTGGAATTGGTGAGCTTGCAGAAAAGATGGCTGCTGTTTACTATGGAATTCCGAAGGAAAAGAGAGCAAAAGGATTAAAGATTACTGTAAGTACATCAATACTTGTACCAAAGCCATTTACTCCATTCCAATGGGCACCTATGGCTAGACCAGAAGAAGTATGGAACAAGATAGATGCAGTTAAGGGAGCTATTAAAACTAGAGCAATTAACTATAACTATCATGAGCAGAAAACTTCATTTATGGAAGCTGTCTTTGCTAGAGGAGATAGAAGAACTTGTGAGCTATTAATAAAAGCTTTTGAAAAGGGTGCAAGATTTGATGGTTGGTCAGAGTACTTCAATTATGAATTATGGCTAGAAGCTATGAAGGAATGTAATATAGATGAAGATTTCTATGTATATAGAGATAGAAGCTATGATGAAATACTTCCATGGGACTTTATAGATATTGGAGTTAATAGAAAATATCTAGAAGCTGAAAATGAAAAAGCTAAGAAGGCAGAACTTACACAAAACTGTAGAAAAGGATGCACAGGTTGTGGAATAAATGTTAACTTTAAAGAAGGGAAGTGTTTTGAAGGTGCGTTACGTAATTAAATTTACTAAAGAATCTAGCATTAAATTTATTTCTCACTTAGATTTAATGAGAACTTTACAAAGAGTAATAAGAAGAGCTAATCTTCCAATGGAATATTCAAAGGGATTTAATCCTCATATGGCAATGTCAATAGCACAACCCCTATCTGTTGGAGTTTATTCTTCAGCTGAATATATGGATATAGTCTTAGTAGAAGAATTACCTGAAGAAGAAATTATAAATAGATTAAATGAAAAAACAGCATCTGGAATCAAATTTTTAGAAGCTAGAAAAGTAGTTAACAAGGAAGGAGAAAAGAAACTTCCTCAAAGTATGGCATTAATTGATGCAGCAAGATTTACAATAAAAATGCTATGTAATGATTCAAGTATTGTAGAAGCAAAAATGAAAGAGTTATATGCTAAGGATGCTTGGACTACTATTAAGAAAAGTAAAAAAGGTGAAAAAGAAGTTAATCTAAAAACTATGATTAAGGAAATGAAATATTGGGTAAATGATAATGAGTTAGTACTTAATATTTTAATTTCATCAGGAAGTAGAGAACATTTATCTCCAGATTTAGTTGCAGAATATATTAAAAATAATATTCCTGAAATAGCTTTAGATGCATTTATAGATATAAAGAGAGAGGAAATGTATGTATTAAGTGATAATAAATACATACCAATATATAAATTTATTTAGGGAAGTGTATTATTTTATGAGGGAAATTTTCATTGAAAGAGATGAAAGGTTATTAAGAATTGCTATAAAGGATAATAACACTCTTATGGAATCTTTTGTTGAAGAAAATTCTGATGAGCCTAAAATAGGAGAAATCTATAAAGGTAGAGTTAAAAATATAGTTCCGGCTATAAACTCTATCTTCATAGATATTGGTTTAGAAAAAGAAGCCTATATGTACTTTAGTAAAGAACTAAAGGAAGAAGGCATAAAAAAGGGACAAGAATTTTTAGTAGAAATAATTAAAGAACCAATAAATAATAAGGGTGCTAAGGTTAGTAAAAACATTAGTGTACCAGGAAGATTTATGGTAATAACTAAGGGTAGTTATGGTATTAATTATTCTAAAAGAATCAATAATGAGGAAGAAAAATTAAAAATTTCAAATATTATTAGTCCTGTTGATGGATATGGCATAACTATTAGAACTGAAGCAGTAAATGCAAGTGAAGATGTGCTTTTAGAGGAAAAGATAAGATTATTAAGAGTTATTTATGAAATGGAACAAAAGCTAAAGTATAGCTTAAACCTAGGCAAAATATATGGTGATAATATGATTTTAAATAGGGTTATTAGTGAAAACTTAGGTAATAAATGCAAGATAATAATCAATAATGAAGAGGATACTAAAGCTGTTAAGGAAGCACTTGCTGAAAGCAAAGATATAATAATAGAAGAGTATAAGGGAACTACAAGCTTATTTGATGACTATGGAATAGAAAAAGAAATACTAAAGCTTAGACATAAAAAAGTAGCTTTAAATTGTGGTGGAAATATTGTAATAGATAAAACTGAAGCTATGTATGTAATAGATGTAAACTCATCAAAGAATATTAAAGGTAGAAGTTTTGATAAAACTATATTAGAAACTAATTTGGAAGCTGCAAAAGAAATAGGTAGACAAATTAGACTAAGAAACTTAGGTGGAATAATAGTTATTGATTTTATAGATATGAGGGATTTTTCACAAAAAGCTATAGTTATGGATGCTTTAAAGGATGCTTTAAAAGAAGATAAGGGCAATGTTAAAGTATTCCCATTTACTGAGCTAGACTTAGTGCAAATTGCTAGAAAAAGAAGAGGAAAATCTATATATGAATATTTAGAAGAAGGCTGTAAGAGATGTAATATGGAAGGTTTTGTTTTAAAACTATCATATATAGAAAAACTTATAAAAAATGAAGTAATAAGGGCTGAAAAAGAAAATTCTATTAAATCATTTTATATTGAACTTGATAAGAATTATGAAGAAATGGTAAGAGGTGATATCTTCTCATTTGTTGCCAATATTAATTCTTTAAAAAATGAAATATATCTAAATTTTGTAGATGGAATTGAAGGCTATAAAATAGAACCATTAATATTTAATAGCCAAAAGGAAAATGTTAAAAATTATAAGATAAATGCTTATGAAAAATATGAATAATTTCCTTTACAATCTACATAATAGTATGATACAATAGCAGATGTTAAACCGCACATAAGAGGTTTTTATTTAAACAATGCTTAGAGTTTTGTACCTCGGTTGGCGAGACCGTAATAAGAGGAGGTGTTTTGATGTACGCAGTATTATCTACAGGAGGAAAACAATACAGAGTTCAAGAAGGAGACGTAATATTCGTTGAAAAACTTAACGCTGAAGTTGACTCAACAGTT
>JAHAIU010000182.1 GCA_018372555.1 Clostridium sp. | reverse complement strand
TGAAAAATATTTTACCATAAATCCTAGACTTTTGGGTCTAGGATTTATTTTTTTCATCAAAAAAGAGCTTCGCACTAATTATTTAGTGCGACAGCCCCATCCTATTTTTAATTAAATAAATTTATATTAACTCTTTTAATACTTCTAATAAATAATTCTAAACATTTTTAACTAATGTTATACTAATTAATATTTACTTTAATTTCTAGGATTATATTTCCTCTATACTACAAACACCCTCTGCTTTTCCTAGCAATTCTATAACATCTACATATTGAGTTTTTTCAAGTAATTTCAATGTAAATATTCCACCTACTATAGTTTCAGTTAATTCATTAGATTTTATTAACTCTAACCCAACGACCTTCATATTATGCTCTTTTACATACTCTAAAAAAACACTTAAGTTCCTTATACTAGCAAACTCTATATATACTGTAACCTCTTTAGTCAATAATGTAATTCTATTATCAACTCCATGTAATAATGCCATAGCTATATAAATCATAACACATCCTATTATGGCTCCTGAATAAAAACCAACACCTATAGTAAGACCTATACATGCTGATGCCCAAAGCCCTGCTGCTGTAGTTAAGCCTGTAACTTTATTTCTACCAGTTACAATAATTGTACCTGCCCCTAAAAAACCAATTCCACTTATCACCTGAGCCCCCATTCTAGAAGGATCTCCAGTAGAATACATATCAGCTATATATTGATTAGTAATCATAACCATAGCAGATGCAACACAAACCAACATATATGTTCTAAATCCTGCTGGCCTATTTTTCTTACCTCTTTCAATCCCTAAAATCCCTCCACAAATTAAAGCTAATAATAGCCTAAAAAATGTTGATATCATATTAATTTCATATAACTTTTCCATAAGCACCCACTTCCTTAATAATTAAATAAAATTCCAAACTGATATTATATCATCAATTTGGAATTTTAAATTAATTATACTATTTATTAAAATATTCGTCTCTATATTCTTTTAAAAGAATTGAGTAATCTGTTTAGATGATATAAATCTTCTTAACCCCTTTTTAAAAAAGACTTTGAGAAAATATCAATTATAATATTTCGCAAAGTCCATTTTTATTTAGCAATCTTATTAAATTATTTTAATTCTTTTAATACTTCTAATAAATAATCCCAAACATTTTTAACTGATGTTATGCTCATATGCTCTTCAGGAGTATGAACATCATAAAGATTAGGTCCAAAGCTTATCATATCTAGCTTACCTAATCTTTCATTAAATAAACCACATTCAACACCAGCATGAATAGCAACTATTTCAGCATCTTTTCCATACATTCTCTTATAAACTTCTTGGCATATTCCTCTAACTTTTGATTCACTATCGTATTGCCATTCTGGATATCCTGCTGTAGTTTCAAATTCTGCGCCTAGTAAATCTGCTATAGTCTTACTTCTAAGTACTATTTCATCTTTTAAAGATGCTACTGAGCTTCTAATTGCACTATCATACTCTACAGTATCACCATTAGTAATTACTACTCCTAAGTTAGTTGAACTTTCAACTAATCCAGCTATTTCAACACTATTAGTATTAATGCTATTTGGTATTAAATAAAGTAAGTTTACTGCTTTTTCAGTGTCTACTCTTGTAAATACTTTTGGAGCCTTTTCTGTATCTTCTAAAATTGATACTTTAACTCCTGGATCTTGAGTTTTTAACTCATTTAATAAAATTGGATTCCATGAATTAATTATTTCTTTAGCCTTTTCTAAATCAGCTGATTTTAATGCTATAATTGCATCAGCTTCTCTTGGAATAGCATTGTTTTTAGATCCACCATGAACTTCTACTAGCTTATAATCTAATTCTAATAAGGATTTAAGAATTCTACCCATAATTTTATTAGAGTTTCCTCTTTCCTTATTAATTTCCATTCCAGAGTGGCCACCCTTTAGTCCTCTTACAGCAATATGTAAGAAATTGTTGTATTCATTAACTTCTTCTAAGTTTACCTTTAATAAATGTTTGCTTCTTACTCCACCAGCACAACTTACTAATAAATGTCCTTCTTCTTCATTATCTAAATTTAAAAGAATCTTACCAGTAACATTTTCCTTAGAAATAGCCATTGCTCCAGTCATTCCTGTTTCTTCATCTGTAGTTATTAACACCTCTAATGGTGGATGAGGAATATCTGTAGAATCTAATATTGCTAGTGAATAAGCAACTGCAATTCCGTTATCAGCTCCCAATGTAGTATCTGTAGCATAAACCATATCATCTATAACTCTTAATTTTAATGGATCTTTTTCAAAATCATGGTCAGTTCCTTTATTCTTCTCACAAACCATATCCATATGTCCTTGAAGAATTACTGTAGGTGAATTTTCATAACCCTTAGTTCCTGGTTTTTTTATTATTACATTTAATGCTTCATCTTGAATTACTTCTAAATTTAACTTCTTAGCAACTCCTACTAAGTAATCACTTATAGCTTTCTCATTTCCTGATCCTCTTGGTATTTGAGAAATTTCCTCGAAATATTGAAAAACCTTTTTAGGTTCCAAATTTTGTAAAACATTCATAATCTTCTCTCCTTTGCTTCCTAATATATGTTAGAATTATATTATAAAATAAGTATATCATAGTATATATGATACTTAAATTTTATTTTTTTATTATACTTATTCAGAAAATTCCTAATTTTAAATAATTGAGGTGGTATTATGCAAAAAACAAAAATGATCTTTACTATTGGCCCTGCCAGTGATAATGAAGAAATCATTAGAAAATTTATCAAAATAGGTATGAGTGCAGCCAGACTAAACTTTTCTCACGGTACTCACGAAACTCATAAGGAAAAAATAGATTTAATAAAAAAAGTAAGAGAAGATTTAAACTCTCCAACTGCAATAATATTAGATATTAAGGGTCCTAAAATTAGAACTCACAACTTTGTTAATGATGGAGTTGAGCTTGTAGAAGGCCAAGATTTCTCTTTCATATGTGGAGATGAAATCCTTGGTGATAAAGAAAAATGTACAGTATCATATAAGGATTTGTATAAAGATGTTAAAGTTGGTGGAGAAATCTTAGTAGATGATGGTCTATTAAGATTTAAAATTAAAGAAGTTAATGGAATTGAAATTAAATGTTTAGTTACTGTAGGAGGATTAATTAAAAACCATAAAGGTGTTAATGTTCCTAATGTTAGGATTAATCTTCCCTCAATAACTGAAAAGGATAAAGAAGACTTAATCTTTGGTTGCGAAAATAAAATAGATTTTGTAGCAGCTTCTTTCATAAGAAAAGCTTCTGATATCCAAGATGTTAGAGATGTTTTAAAAGCTCATGGTGGAGACTATATTCAAATTATTGCTAAAATAGAAAACCAAGAAGGTGTAGATAATATAGACGAAATAATAGAAGTTTCTGACGCAATAATGGTTGCTAGAGGAGATATGGGAGTTGAAATTCCTATAGAGAAAGTACCTATAATTCAAAAGAAAATCATTAGAAAATGTAATGAAGCAGGTAAGATAGTAATAACAGCTACTCAAATGCTTGATTCTATGATAAGAAATTCTCTTCCAACTAGAGCTGAAGCTTGTGACATATGTAATGCTATCTTTGACGGAACTGATGCTGTTATGTTAAGTGGAGAAAGTGCAAGTGGTAACTATCCAATAGAAGCTGCTGAAACTATGTCAAGAATATCAATAGAAACTGAAGAGAACCTTGATTATAACTATTTAAATAGAAGGCTAAAAGAACCTTCACTTACTTCCTTTTCAGAAGCTATTAGCTACTCTGCTTGTAGAAGCTCAAACCTTCTAGATACAAAAGCAATAGTAGCTGCAACTAGTAGTGGTGCAACTGCAAAGCTTATTTCAAAATATAGACCTAAATGTCCAATAATTGCAATAACTCCACATGAAGAAGTAAGAAGAGGATTAAACCTAAACTTTGGAATCTTCCCACTTAAATGTGAAATGTTCACTACAACTGATGAAATATTAGTAGAAGCTAAGAAAGTAGTAACCAAATTATCCATTGCAGATAAAGGTGATGATATAGTAGTTGCAGCAGGAATGCCAAATGCAGTAACTGGCGGAACTAATATGTTAAAAATAGAGAAGTTATAAAATGCTAAGCATTTTATAATGAAAAAATGAAAGAATGAAAGAATTAAGAAATTATTATATAAAAAATGAGGCTTTGCAGTGCAAAACCTCATTTCTTCATTTTTTCATTATTTAAAGAAGTCTTTAAATAAATCTCCTAAAGAAACTCCATCATCAATATCATTGTATTTTAAGTATTCTTTAGATTTTTCTTCTGCATCTTTAATAGTTAATGAAACCCTCTTATTTGTCTTATCAACATCTAAAACTTTAACCTTTACTTTTTGTCCTAAAGTTAAAACATCTGAAGGTTTAGCTATGTTTTCATCTGTAATTTCATTAATGTGAACTAATCCTTCAACTCCTGGATATAATTCAACAAAAGCACCGAAGTTTAAGAATTTAACTACTTTACCTTCAATTACAGCTCCTATTTTTAATTTATCTTCATTAGTAGTCCAAGGATCTTCGTTTATATCTTTTAGAATTAATGATACTCTTTCATTCTTAGCATCTACTTCTCCTACAAATACTTCTACTTTATCTCCTTCTTTAACTACATCTTCAGCTTTATTTACTCTTCCCCAAGATAAATCAGTTAAATGAATAAGTCCTGTTATTCCTCCAATATCAACAATTGCTCCTGCTTTAATAAGCTTTTTAACAACTCCTGATCTCTTTTCACCAGACTTTACTGATTTCCATAATTCCCTCTTATTATTTTCAAAGATAACATCTTCTAAAACTCTTCTTGAAGCAACTATTTTTCTTGATTTAAAGTCTAATTCTATTATTTTAACTTCTAATTCTTTTCCTATTAAGTCAGATAAGATAACTCTTTCTCTAGATGCTAAGGATGCTGGAATAAACACTCTTATATTTCCATAATAAGCTACTAATCCACCCTTCACTTCTTCTCTTACATAGACCTTTATAACTTCATCATTATTAAAAGCCTTCTTTATATCTTCTCTTTCAGTAATTTCTAAAGCTTTAACTCTTGATAACTGAACATATCCTTCTCCATCATTAGGTGATAAAACATATACCTTAAGTTTATCTCCTTGCTTTACTACTTCTCTTGGATCCTTATCTATGTTTGTTAACTCAGCTTTTTCAATAACACCATCAAAGGCATAATTAATATTTACTGTAACTTCTTTATCGTTAACATCAATAACTTCTCCATCAAGAATATCTCCAGATTTAATTCTTTTAACATCAAAGTCTTGTAATAAAGCCCCCATGCTTTCTTCTATATTTTGATTTGTCATATTCTTTCACTCCTTCAAAACTAGTATCTATGCTCCAATAATTAATTTACATCTTGTAGTCTTATAGAATTTTACTTAAAAAAATATTTATAAAATAAACTATATCAATTGAAGCATGGATCTTTTAATTTTTATATAAGTTGTAATAAATTAATTTTAGATTATTATGATATTGATTACAAGTCAAATTGTAGTAAAATGTGAATATAACTGCAAAGATAAATTGACGGCTCGTAAGACAAATGGATGCAAAAATAAGTTCTAAGGCTCTTAAAAACTACTAAGCCAAGAGTTTTGGTAAAACTCGCATGCGCTCAGACAAACCAACAACTTTAAGGCCTAGTAGCTTTTACTTCACCAAGAACTTTTAATTTTTCGCCATATACTTACTTCACCGTCCATTTATATTTGCTAGTAATTCTGCATTTAATGTATTTGAATATATCCAATTAAATTTTATTGAAATTCAGCTCGCCTGAATTTCTTCCTTCAGTAGGCTTTCATCCACAAATTTAAATTATTCAAGGAGTTTTTAACATATTGTGCGTAAG
>JAHAIU010000181.1 GCA_018372555.1 Clostridium sp. | reverse complement strand
TTTATTAGTTAACAATATTAAAAATATTGATAATGATATAGAAGAGGTAAATAAAGTTATAGGTGCAAAAATATCTGATATCGAAGAGAATAGGAAAAAATTAATAAGTGAAAGACAGATCTTAGTAGATATAGAAAAAGAAATAGAAGCCTTAGAAAGTAAAAATAAAGAAGAAAAGACAGAATACTATAGTAAAAAAGAAGAAGTAAATAAAGGTTTAAAAGATATAGAAATTTTCAAAGAAAGAATAAAGAATTATGAAGAAATAATAGAGAAGGATCTATTACAAGTAAAAATATTAGAAAAAGAAGTAATTAAATCAAGAGAAGAAAAATTAATTATTGAAAAAGATCTTGAAGAGAAAATAAAGAAGCAAATAGAAGAGGAAAATTCAATTAAATCTTTAGAAGAAAAGAGTAGCAGTTTAAATTCAGAAATACAATCTTTAGAAAAAGAAATTCAAAGAATAAAGGAAGAAGAATTTGAAATCTTAAGAAAGACTTCTGAAATTAATAACAATATTTCTTTAATGAATAAGGAAATTAGCAGTAAAGAAGAATTAAGTGTTAATGGTGAAAGTAGCCTTAAAGCAATAGAAGGAAATATAAGTATTAACTTAGCTACAATCTTAAGCATTAATGAGAATATTAAAGGTTTAAAGAAAGAAAAAGAAAATTTAGAAGAAGAGATAGTAACTAGAAGAAGAAATATTGGTGTCTTAAATTCTAAAGCAAATAAGAAGGAATTATTAATAAGAGATTATTCTAAGAAAATAAATAATTTAGAAGGTAAGCTTGGTACTTTAAAGGATTTAGAAAAAAGCTATGAAGGTTATCAGTTATCTATAAAAAGGTTAATGGAAAGAATAGACTCTGGAAGTTTACCTTATGGAAAAGGTACTAAGGTATTAGGAGAAATATTTACAGTAGATAGAAGTTTAGAAACAGCTATTGAAGTTGCTTTAGGTGGAGCAATATCTAATGTTATTACTGAAAATGAAAAAAATGCAAAGCTTTTAATAGAGTATTTAAAGAAGAACTCTTTAGGTAGGGCAACATTTTTACCTCTTAATATAATTAAGGGGAATAAGCTTAATGTTAGTAAAGATATATTAAGTATAGATGGATATTTAGGAATTGCATCTGATTTAATAAGCTATGATAGCATATATAAAAATATCATGGATTATAGTTTAGGAAAAACAATAATAGCAAAGGATATGGATGCAGCTTTAAATATTTCAAAAGCCTGTGGTTATAAATTTAGGATAGTAACTCTTCACGGAGAAGTTATAAGTCCTGGTGGAGCTTTAACTGGAGGAAGTATATATAAGAAAAGTAACTCAAGTATTTTAAGTAGAAAAAGAGAATTACATGAGCTTGAAGATTCATTAAAAGATAATAAGGAAAAGTATTCTTTAGAAGTTAATGAGCTTAATAAAATTAGAGAAGAAGTTAAGTTAATTGATGAAGATATATTAAATAAAAGTGATGAAGTTCATGAAAAAGTTATTGAAATCACAAGGTTAGATGGTGAAGTGAAAGCACTTGAAAGTGAGAGTTTAAAGCTTAAAAATTCCCTTGAGGTTTCTAAAAAAGAACTTTCTTTAAATAAGGAAACCTTAAATAGATTAATACTAGATGTTAAAAGTAAGGAAGAAGCTCTTTCTAATTTAAAAATAGAAAATGAAAACAATAAAGAAAAGGTTATGCTTATGCAAAATAACCTTTTAGAAAAGAAAAATTCATATAATGATGCTAAGGATGAAAGTATAAAAGTTAAAATTAGTAAGGCAAAATTAGATGAAATAGTTTATGGAAGACAAGTAGATATTAAGAGAAAAGAAAAAGAAGAAAAAGAAAAAGAAGAAAGAATTTCTTCTCTTAAAAATGACAATAATGAGAAGCATAATAACATAAACTACTTAAAGGATGAAATTGAAAAAAATATTGAGGTTATAAACAATATAAATTCTAGACTGAAAGATCTTGAAGAGATATTTAAATATGATGAAGCTAAAAGAATAACATTAAAAGATAAGTTAAAAATAAAAGATGTAGAAGCTAATAATTTAATAGAGGAAATAAGAAGTTTAGAAAATGAGTTAAATAAAAAAGAAATTTCCTATGCTAAATTAGAAAGTGAAAGAGAAGGTTATTATTTTAGATTAAATGATGAATTAAACTTAACCTTAGCAGAAGCTATGGAAATTGCAATAGAGGTATTTAATATTGCAGAGACTAAAGATGATATATTTAAATTAAAAGCTAAGATTTCAGCTTTAGGAACAGTGAATTTAGCTGCAATAGCAGAGTATGAGGAAGTTGTTGAAAAATATAATTTTATGTCTACTCAAGAAGAGGACTTAAATAAAGCAAAAGAAGAGCTTTTAAAAGTAATTAATGAAATGACAGTTAAAATGCAAGAGCTATTTAAAGAAAACTTTAAAATTTTAAATGAAAACTTTGGAGAAACCTTTAAGGATTTATTTAAAGGTGGAACAGCTGAATTGATATTAGGAGAAGGAGACGAACTTACAGCAAACATTGAAATAAATGTTCAGCCACCAGGGAAAAAACTTCAAAATATTAATTTGATGTCTGGAGGAGAAAAAGTTCTTTCTGCAATTGCATTATTATTTGCAATTTTAAAAATGAAACCTACTCCTTTCTGTATCTTAGATGAAATAGAGGCAGCTTTAGATGATGCCAATGTTTATAGATACGCTGAATTCTTAAAAGAATTTTCAGAAAATATACAGTTTATTGTTATTACTCATAGAAAAGGAACTATGGAAGCTAGTGATGTTATGTATGGTGTCACTATGGAAGAAAAAGGTGTATCTAAAGTAGTTTCTGTAGATTTAAGTAAAAGTAATTAGGAGGCTTATTATGGCTATATTTGGAAAGATATTTGACAATTTAAAATCTGGTTTATCAAAGACAAAGGATGCATTAACAGATAAAATAAATGAAACTTTAAAGCTTGCAATAACTATAGATGAAGATCTATATGAAGAACTTGAAGAAATATTAGTTATGTCTGATATAGGTATGGATACTACTTTAGAAATAATAGATAGATTAAAGGCTAAAATTAGAAAAGAAAAAATTAATGATCCAAGTTTAGTATATCCTGCTTTAAAAGAAGTAATAAGAGATATGTTACTTGAAGGTGCTGAGGAAGTAGAAGAAGAAAAAGGTAAAAAGGTATTATTAGTTATAGGTGTAAATGGAGTTGGTAAAACTACTTCAATAGGAAAGCTTGCTGCGAAAAATAAAGCAGAAGGAAAGAAAGTTTTACTTGCAGCAGCAGATACATTTAGAGCAGCTGCAATAGATCAGCTTGAAGTATGGAGTCAAAGAGCTGGTGTAGATTTAATTAAGCATAGTGAAGGATCAGATCCTGCTGCAGTAGTTTTTGATGCTGTAAATGCTGCTAAATCAAGAAATACAGATTTATTAATATGTGATACTGCTGGAAGACTTCATAATAAGAAAAATCTTATGGATGAATTATCTAAGATAGGAAGAATAATAGATAGAGAATTTAATGGAGTAGCAAAGGAAACATTATTAGTTTTAGATGCAACAACAGGTCAAAATGCTGTAATTCAAGCGAAACAATTTATGGAGGCATGTCCTATAGACGGAATTATATTAACTAAGCTAGATGGTACAGCTAAAGGTGGAGTAGTTATATCTATAAAGAACTCTTTAAATATTCCTGTAAGATACATAGGAGTAGGGGAAGGGATAGAAGACCTTCAGGAATTTGATGCAGAAAGCTTTGCAGAAGCACTGTTCTAGTCTTCATTTTAAATTTTTATAGGGTGTTAAGTAAAAGTACTTGACAGTAAGAAATTGTTTTGTTAAAATCTCTTTTGTGGGTAAGGTGATGGAATGGAAGATAGGGTTGAGATTTCATTATTAATGGATTTATACGGGCCATTATTAACGGAAAAACAGTATAGAATTATGGAGCTTTATTATAATGAGGATTTATCCTTAGCTGAAATTGCTGAATTAAATAACACAAGTCGTCAAGCTATCCATGATTTAATTAAGAGATGTTATAAACAATTTCTATCCTATGAAGAGAAGCTTAGCTTGCTTAAGAAAAGTTTTGAGCAAGAAAAAACAATAAATAATCTTCTAAAAGAGTTTGAAGAAAAATATTCAATAACTAAAGAAGATTATAATAGATACAAAAATATATTGGAAGAGTTATAGAATCATAGGAGGGTTTAATATGGCTTTTGAAGGTTTATCCGACAAATTACAGGAAGCTTTTAAAAAACTTAGAGGTAAAGGAAAGCTTACTGAAAAAGATATTAAAGAAGCTATGAGGGAAGTAAAGTTAGCTTTATTAGAAGCAGATGTTAACTTTAAAGTTGTTAAACAGTTTATTTCAAAAGTAAGCGAAAAATGTGTTGGAAATGATGTATTAGAAAGTCTAACTCCAGCGCAACAAGTTATAAAAATAGTTAACGATGAACTTACTGAACTTATGGGTGGTAGTGAAAGTAAATTAAACTTTAACTCTGTAGGTCCAACAGTTATAATGATGGTTGGTCTGCAAGGGGCTGGTAAAACTACCATGAGTGGAAAGCTTGCTTTGCAGCTTAGAAAGCAAAATAAAAGGCCTTTACTTGTAGCCTGCGATATATATAGACCAGCAGCTATAAAGCAATTAGAGGTAGTTGGAAAGCAAATTGATATTCCAGTTTTCCAAATGGGTGATAAAGTTAATCCAGTTGATATAGCAAAAGCTGGGATAGCTCACGCAAGAGAAAATGGAAATAATGTAATAATTATAGATACAGCTGGTAGACTTCATATTGATGAAAGTCTTATGGATGAATTAAAATCCATAAAAGCTGAAGTAAAACCTCAAGAAATCTTACTTGTTGTAGATTCTATGACAGGTCAAGATGCAGTAAATGTAGCTGAAAGCTTTAATAGCACATTAGATGTATCTGGTGTGATATTAACTAAGCTAGATGGAGACACTAGAGGTGGAGCAGCTTTATCAATTAGACATATTACTGAAAAACCTATTAAATATATTGGTGTAGGTGAAAAAATGAGTGATTTTGAAGTATTCTATCCTGATAGAATGGCTTCAAGAATATTAGGGATGGGAGATGTTTTATCTTTAATAGAAAAAGCTCAGCAAGCCTTTGATGATAAAGAAGCTCAAGAATTAAGTGCAAAAATGCTAGAAAATGATTTTACTTATGAAGATTATTTGACAGCAATGGAACAAATGAAAAAATTAGGATCATTAAGTAAGATTATGGAGATGATACCTGGACTTCCAAAGGAAATGAAGGATTTTGACTTTGATGCTGGTGAAAAACAGTTATCAAGAGTTAAGGCAATAATCTTTTCAATGACACCTAAAGAAAGAAGAAATCCGAAGCTTCTTGCAGGCTCTTCTTCAAGGAAAAAGAGAATAGCAAAAGGCTCAGGAACGTCACTACAAGAAGTTAATAAACTCATTAAGGGATTTGATGTAATGAGAAAACAAATGAAACAAATGAAATCTCTACAAAAGAAATCTAAAAAAGGATTCTTTGGTAAAATGCCATTTATGAGTTAATATATTATCATTTTTTAAAGGAGGTGAAAAAGACATGGCAGTAAAAATTAGATTAAGAAGAATGGGTGCTAAGAAAGCTCCTTTCTATAGAATAGTTGTTGCTGATTCAAGAGCACCAAGAGATGGAAGATTCATCGAAGAAATTGGATACTACAATCCTTTAACTGAACCAGCTGAAATCAAAATCAACGAAGAAAAAGCTACTAAATGGGTTCAAAATGGAGCTCAACCTACAGATGTAGTTAAGAGACTATTTACTCAAGCAGGATTAAATAAGTAATTTTTAGGAGGTGAACTCTGTAATTATTATATAATTACAGGTGTTTATGAAGGAATTAATTGAAAATATAGCTAAATCCT
>JAHAIU010000180.1 GCA_018372555.1 Clostridium sp. | reverse complement strand
CTATACCCAATTGTTCCATAGTAAGATTTATCTATAGCAAAGTTAGCATAAATTGATCCGTACATTATTATCATAACAAGCATAGTTATTGAATAATAATCAGTTGCAGAAGGCTTTTTCCCTGAAACAGTTATAGATTCTTCTTGTAAGTTAGTATTTTTATCAATAGTATAGTTTTTTGATTGTATTTTAGATAATGCTTCCATAGCATTTGCAGAAGAAGCATAAGAATCAACAATTCCTTTTACTATTGAAACTCCTAATTGATTATATTCAGAGCCTATTAATTCTAGTTTATTGACTGATGATTCGTCATATATTACTAAGGCATCATATTTTCTGTTTTCAATTAACTTTTTACCTTCATTAATATCAGAGGTTTTCTCAACATTTATAATATCTTTAAGTCCATCTAAATTAATGAAGTTATCGAAGGCACTAGCACCTTGACTTGAAGAGTTATTTACATAAAGTAAGTTAACCTTATCTACTGTTCTTGCAGTAAAATCTTCATTGTTTTTAAGTGCATTACCTAGGATTAATATTAAAAATATTGGAATTAATATCATTGTAATAAGGCTTTGAACATCTCTTAGAGATTGGAGTAGTCTGTATTTTACTATAGTTAATATCTTCATAAAGTACCCCTCCTAATCCCTAAGTTTTCTTCCAGTTAATTTAAGGAATACTTCTTCTAATGAAGCTTCTGTTCCATCTTCATGTTTAACTAAAGACTTTAATTCCTCATTACTTCCTCTAGCAATTATATTTCCGTGATCAATTATACAAATATCAGAACAAATAGCATCTACTTCTTCCATATAATGAGATGTATAGATAATAGTTGATCCCTGAGCATTAAGCTTTTGTATAGTTTCTAAAATATTATTTCTTGATTGAGGGTCTATACCAACAGTTGGTTCATCAAAAATTATTAATTTAGGTTTATGAACTATAGCACAGGCGATATTTAATCTTCTTTTCATACCACCAGAAAATTTAGGTGGGAAATCTTTTTTTCTATCTAATAAGCCTACGAATTCTAAAGTTTCATTTACAGCTTCTTTTAATTTTTTCCCTCTTAATCCATATAACTCTCCAAAGAATTTAACATTTTCTTCAGCAGTTAAATCATCTATTAAAGCTAGGTCTTGAGGAACTACTCCTAAGTTTTTCTTTATAAATATAGGATCTTCTTTAATATTCTTATCAAATATTTTTATATCTCCTGAATATTTAGAGTAAAGGCCACTTAATATGCTTATAGTAGTAGTTTTACCAGCGCCATTAGGTCCAAGAAAGCCGAATATTTCTCCTTCTTTAATATTTAGTTCTTTTATATCCACAGCTTTAAAATCTTTATAACTTTTTTCTAAGTTTTTGATTGATATAATCATAATTTCACTCCTTTGATGAACTTGCTTCATTTAAATATTATATTTTACGAACAGTGTTCATTTAACTTTGTATTTATCATAATACTATGTATAAATTGGTACAATATTTAAAAAACCTTAAAATTGATGAAATAGAATTATTTGATTAATATATCTTCTATATAGTCTTTTTTTCTTAAAGAATAGATACATTTTAAATAATAACTTACATTCATGTAAAAAAATAGATACAAAAATAAAAATTTAATTGTTTTTATAATAATTGTAATAATATAACAAGGTAAGATAATGGAAAATATTACGTAATAATATTATAATTGCAATATATGAAAAAATGTGATAACAAAGGAGACGAATAATGAAAGAAAAATATGAATTTAGAAGTAAATATTTTGAGGAGCTTAACATAAGTGAGCTTTATGAAATTGTAAAGGCTAGGTATGAAGTATTTGCCTGTGAGCAAGAAATAACCTGCGAGAATGATTTTGATGATAGGGATAGAGAATGTATTCATCTATTTATAGTAGATAAAGATAATAAAAATGAAAATATAGCTGGATATTGCAGATTATTGCCACCTGGACTTGCTTATGATGAAGCTTCTATTGGAAGAGTTTTAATTCAAAAAGAATATAGGAATAATGGTTTAGCTAAAGAAATGATTATAAGAGCTATAGAAGATATAAAAAAGGAATTTAATACAGATAAAATAACATTATCAGCTCAAAGTTATATTAAAAATCTATATAAATCTGTAGGATTCATAGAGGTTTCAGGGGAGTATGATGAAGCGGGGATACCTCACATAAAAATGAAATACGGAATATAATGTTTTAGGAGAATCTTTATGAGAAAAAATAAATTTAAGAAATGGGGAAAGAGGACTATGGGTATATTTATATCTTTACTTATAGTGAGTTTAATTATTGTTATCTTAGCCATTTCAAATGTTAATAGTTATAAGAAGTATATTTATAATATAGATGATATACCTAAGGGGAAAGATGCAATAATAGTATTAGGAGCAGGAGTTAAGAATGACGGAACACCATCTGATATACTAGCAGATAGACTTGAAACTTCAATAGAGGTATATAATGAGGGGGTAGCAAGTGCATTAATATTAAGTGGTGATCATGGTAGGGAGGAATATAATGAAGTTGGAGCTATGAAAGATTATGTACTTAATAATAATATAGATGAGAGTAGAGTCTTCATGGATCACGCTGGTTTTAGTACCTACGATACTATGTATAGAGCAAAGGAAATTTTCAAGGTGAAGAGTGCTGTAATAGTAACTAACGAGTATCATCTACCAAGAGCCTTGTATATAGCAAGAAAGTTAGGGATAGAGGCCTATGGTGTAAAATCAGATAAAAGAGGGTATCAATTAATGGATAGCTATAAGAAAAGAGAAGTTCTAGCTAAGTTAAAAGATTTTGCTTATGTAAATATTTTAAAGCCAGAACCAAAATTCTTAGGGGAATCAATTCCTGTAAGTACTTCTGATGGAAGATTAACAGATGATGAAAAAAATTAGATTTTTTGATAAAGCTTTCAAAATATAAATTATTGGACAATACTATGCCCAAGTGTACTAGTTTATATTCATTGAAAGCTTTTTTTTGCGTAAGATTAAAAAATAAAGAAGATTCATTAAAAACACAGATATTCTCTTTATAAATAAAATGTTAATATTCGTATTTGTAAAAAAGTATATGAAAAATATTGAAGAATAAGCGTGTAATCAATTGTATAAATGAATAAAAATAATAGTTGTATGAAAATATTAAAAAATAGCATTGCTTTAATACGAATGAAGTGATAGTATATTAATGTAATATTCGATATAATTAAGAGGGGTAATTTTTATGGAAAAGTTTTTTAAACTAAAGGAAAATGGAACAGATGTTAAAACTGAATTAATGGCAGGTTTAACTACATTTTTAACAATGGCATATATTTTATTCGTAAATCCATCTATTTTAGCAGCTGCTGGAATGGATAAGAATTCAGTATTTGTAGCTACAATTATTGCAGCTGTAATAGGAACTTTAGTTATGGGATTAGTAGCTAATGTACCTTTTGCTCAAGCACCTGGTATGGGATTAAATGCATTTTTTACATTTACAGTAGTATTAGGCCTTGGTTTTACTTGGCAACAAGCTTTAGCCATGGTATTTATTTGCGGAATTATTAATATAATTATTACAACTACTAAAATAAGAAAAATGATAATACAAGCTATTCCTCATTCACTTCAATATGCAATTTCAGGGGGTATAGGACTATTTATTGCTTTTATAGGGATTAAACAAGCTCACTTTATAACTTTTACAGGAGAAGCTGCTAATCAAGTTGCTTCATCAGGTGATTCAACAATATTTAATAGTGTAAATTTAGCAATGACTGATTTTAAAGATCCAGTAGCACTATTAGCTTTAATAGGTCTTATAATAACAATCGTATTAATGCTTCTTAAATTTAAAGGGGCGATTTTATTAGGTATTCTTTCAACTACGGTTATAGGGATTTTTATGGGAGTAACACAAGTACCAGACTTTTCACAAATTAGTTTTGGTATTCCAAGTATAGCACCAACATTTATGAAATTAGATTTTGCAGGATTATTTAGTGATCCATCTAAGATATTTTTAGTATTTACTACAATATTTGCATTTTCTTTATCAGATACTTTTGATACTATTGGTACTTTTCTTGGAACAGGAAGAAAAGCAGGTATTTTTGATGATAAAGATGAAAAATTATTTGAAGAAGGAAATAGTTTCTCTTCCAAATTAGAAAGAGCTTTATTTGCAGATGCTACTGCGACTTCAATTGGAGCACTTTTAGGTACAAGTAATACTACTACTTATGTTGAAAGTGCAGCAGGTATTGGACAAGGTGGAAGAACTGGTTTAACTTCAGTAACAGTTGCAGTACTATTCTTACTTTCATTATTTATTTCACCAATCATGGGTATGGTACCAGCTGCAGCAACAGCTCCAGCTTTAATAGTTGTTGGTATTTTAATGATGGAATCATTCAAGAATATTGATTGGGGTACATTTGAAGTAGCTATGCCAGCATTCTTTATAGTAACATTTATGCCTTTTACAGGAAGTATTTCAAATGGTGTAGCTGCAGGTTTTGTTACATATTGTATAGCTAAAGTAGTTAAAAAAGAAGGTAAGGAAGTACATCCAATAATGTACATAGTTAGTGCATTATTCTTATTAAACTTTATAATAGGTGCACTTTAAGGATAGTAGATAGTTTTTAATATTTAGGGGATAAATAACAATTGAGTTTAACTGGTGAAATATCATGTTGATTAGAATGATATTTCACCAGTTTTTATTTTTATGAAGAATTATTTATTATAATGAAACTTAAATTTCTATTAAAAGATATGATTAAAGAAATATAAAGTTATTCTTATCTTCAGGTGGAGTTTTCTTAACAGGAATACTTGTGCTCCACCTGAAGGTTAGAAGACCTAATCCAGGCGCGTAGTAGTGCTTAGCTTCCACTTATAGAAGTTGGGAGTGTTAGCAATAGGATAAAATAGTTATGTAAAAGTAGATTTGTAATTTTCAGATTATAATGGAATAATAATATTTATATTTTAAATACAATATGATATATTAAAAATTAAAGTTTATTATTATAAAAAGTGGAGGATTTTTATGGGGAAGCCGTATGGTAGGAGCGTTGCATTAATTACAGGAGCGACTACTGGTATAGGATATGAGCTTGCAAAGCTATATGCTAAAGATAAAATTAATTTAATATTAGTTGCAAGAAATGATGAAAAGCTAAGGGAAGTAAAGGAAGAGTTAAGCTTGTATGATATAATGGTATATACTATTTCCTTAGATTTAGCTGAGGATAACTCTTGTGAAAAAGTATTAGATTTTGTGAATAAAAATAATTTGTCTGTGGATATTTTAATTAATAATGCAGGAATGGGTTCCTTTGGATATTTAAGTGAAATAGAAATGGAAAAGGAGCTTAAATTAATAGATGTTAATATTAGAGCTTTAACTGAAATAACAAAAATATTTTTACCTATTATGATAGATCATGGTGAAGGAGCTATAATGAATGTAGCTTCAACTGCAGCTTTTTGTGCTGGGCCAAAGATGGCTACATATTATGCATCTAAAGCTTACGTGCTTAATTTTACTGAAGCTTTGTATGAAGAATTAAGAGACACTGAAATTAAAATTAGTTGCCTATGTCCAGGACCAGTAAAAACTAGTTTTCAAGAAAAGTCAGGAATACGAAAAAATGAAGCAGCTAAAAAAGCTTTAATGACAGCCAAAGAAGTTGCAAAAGTAGCGTATAAAGATTTTAATAAAGGAAAACTAATAATAGTCCCAGGGTTTAAAAATAAGATAATAATATTATTAAATAAATTTATACCTAGGAGTTTATCTAGAAAGATTATTTTAATGATGAACAAAGGATAGGGTGAATTATATGAATGAAGAAATAGAAGAAGTTTTAGATATATATGAGACATTAATAGAAAATGGAGTTACTTTTTATTATGGAAGTGAAATAATC
>JAHAIU010000179.1 GCA_018372555.1 Clostridium sp. | reverse complement strand
TGTTTGCATTAATGTAGCAGGATTTCTACTTTGTATCCAAAGTTCACCTGGTCCTTCGAATTTACATATAAGACCTTCTCCACCAGCTATTGAGCTTAATACTCCTGACATAAACTCTACATTATATTTCATTCTACTGTCCCAAAGTACCATATGATTACTATCTACTATATATGTTTCTCCTGGCTGTAGTTCTTTTTTAAGTATTGCTCCATAAGAACTAATAACTAAGGTTCCTACTCCTGAAGCTTGCATTTGAATTAAACCTTCGCCTGAGAACATTCCCCCTATCCCACCTGATTTAGTATTTATCTCTATCCCTGAAGTTAATGCTAAAAATGTAGATCTACCAAGTCTATAAGCAACACTTCCATCCATTTCTACTAATTGAATATCTCCTAAGAATTGTGGTGCTAAAAGCAGTTCCCCATCATCTTTAGCTCTAAACTTCTGAATAAACATTCCTTCACCTGAAAACATTCTTCCTAAAGTTTTTCCGAGTCCTCCAGTTTTAGCCTTTACATCAAATACTGGACTCATTGAAACCATAGCCCCAGATTCGACTGTGTACTCTTCTCCCCTAGTTGCATTAATTTTTAGCACTTTATTACTGTCGCTACATAATAATTCAAAGTTATTTCCCATTATTACCTTCCTCCTTACCTTTATATAGTTATTTAAAATTATTCATTAAATACCTTATATAGTCCCTTAATATCTAACTCTTATGCTTAAAGTTCTATTAAAATATTACTTTCCTCTTTAGTTTCTAAATTTTTCTCTTTATATGTAAGTTTTATTCCTGAAACATCATCAGGTAATGCAGGTGTTACTACAAATCGATAATATTTATGTCCATCTCCACCTGATCCACTATCCATTCTACAAATATATTTTTCAGATATATAAATTTCAGGATGCATATTCAAATAATCCTCTTCCCCCTCAGAATTCCATTCAATACTTACATTTATAACGCTAGCATTATTATATTGTTGCATGCTAGTTACTGATAAAATCTTATTGTCCTTTTCAACTGCTCTTAAAATAGTAATGTTTTTTCTAAATCCCTCTGGTTCAATTATTGGAATATACTCATTTTCATGATAAAGCATAGAAAATACAGAAGATAGTAAGTCTTCATAAATATTATATTTTTTAGCCCAGTTACATATATACTCCATCTTAGGAAATCCAGGATTATTATCTGATACATTTTTACGCCTATCTATTAGCTCACAGATTTGTTCATCTATATTTTTAATTTTCTCATTATAATCATTAGTTGGTGGAGTAAATTTCATTCTTCTCATAACACACCTTCATAAACTTTTACTTATTTTATCCCATCGCTACCATTGCTAATACTCCTACTTATCAAAGTAAGAGCTAAAAATCACTTTATTAATGTTCCTTGATGGAAAATCATCTTCCATTTATCATCTATTAGCTTCCATATTGAACTGCGAATAGAACTTTTTGTAACATTATCCTCTTTATATATTTTATCCACTTTATATGTTGCTAAAGCATATCCTTCTGTTAATTCAGCACAAGTAAAATTCATAATATTAAAGGATACATTTTCTTCAAAAAAAGTATCATTAGGATTATATTTATAAATTTCTCCTGAACTGCAAAACTCAATAAAATCCTCTGACAATAACTCTTTTAACTTATCAGCTGATTTTCTAACTATTGGATCTAATAGTTGCTTCTCTAAATTTAATATTGTCTGTTCCATTAGTTTATCTCTCCCTATAATATAACCTTTAAATTACTACTAACTAATTAGCTATATCTTCTACATCTAGCATTAAGCAAACTAATCCTCTAATGATCTAGCTTAAACATCTTATATTATCCCCTTTATAATACTTCTCAGAATTAATAATTATTTTTCTTAAAATAAGTTTCACTACCATTACTAACAATATAAGAATCTTTTGGTACTTGCTTTAATATTAAAAGTATATTTAAGCAATCTACAGATGAACCCATAGCATTAATTACACATAAAACAAATTTTTATATATTTCATTTATAGTAATCCTTTCTAGACATTAATCTCTTTATACCTAATTGATATTACTATTAATATATCCCTTATTACTCTTAATGTAGTTTATATTTCTAACAATAAACCTTATAAATAATGTAAGTGAAATTGCAGTAACTATTCCCCCTACTATAAAATAATATTTAATATCAGCATTAGTAATTGTTTCTGTTTGCTCATTTAAAGTTCCCATAAAATATGAAAATGAAATCATTACTCCAGCAATGAAATTATTTATAAAGTGCAGTACCATAGATGCCAAAATATTTTCATACTTCCTATATAATAAGCAACAAGCAATGCCAAAGACAGCAGCTCCAGCTATTCCAAAAATATCATGACCAATTGCAAATATTATAGATGATATAATTGCAGAGACAAAGAAGTTAAACTTCTTTGATAATCCTACAAATAAAATTCTTCTAAATACTATTTCTTCTAACAAAGGAGCAAGTATAACTATAGAAACTAAGAATAAAATAAGTTGAATTAAATTACTTGGATTACCAGTAATATCATTAGCAATAGATAATGCTTTTTCTAAATCTATACTAGCCATAAAAGCTGTACTTAAGTAAGAAAAACCTATTGATAATAAAATTTGAGTTATTACTACTTCTATCATTTCCTTTAAATTAAATTTATACCTGTAATCATTGTATCTTTCCACCATTAAAGCAATATTTATCTTTCCAGACTTAACTAAAACTACAAGTATTGATAATGGCACTAAGAATGCAAAAGCTGTATCACTTAAATCTGATTTAATATTCAGCAATTCTAATATAATAGTTAAAAAAACTATAAATATAAAAGGTGCCAGAAACCATATTAATAGAGCCTTACAAATTTTAATTTCCTTCATAATTATCTATCACTCCTTAATATTATTCATTTATCAACAATATTAATACAATTATATACTAAATGACCATATAATAACATAATAATTAAAAACACATAAAAATGACTGTATAATATGATACAAAATCATTATTAATACAGTCATTTCACTTCATTATCTATTTATAAACAGAATTTACTTTCTTAAGAGGAATTTAAAAATACAGAATTAAATTTACAAACTGAATTTTAATATCCTAACTATAATAATACACTTACTTTTAAGCCTTTAAATTTTAAAATCTTAACTTTCTATAATATCTACATTTCTCTTAAAGGAATAATATGTTCCTGCAAAATAGCATATATATACGATAATCATCAAAGTAATTCCAAATGCCACACTTAAAACAAATGTAGTATCACCAACAAAAACAGTAATTATATCATTATAATACAAATAAAAATTATATATAAATATTGCAACACCAATCATTGCTATACTTATAGGAATGATAAAATACAATGAAACTTGCTTTAATATAATCTTATTTATCTCCTTACCTTCAACCCCTAACTTTTTAAGAACATTAAATCTATCTTTATACTCAATAGAGTCAGAAAGTTGGCTAAGTGATAGTATAGTTAAACTTATCATAAGAAGTACTACACCTAAATATATTCCAAGAATCCTCATAGCTAAGGTTGTAACTAAAATATTATTAGTTTCTAGTGAATTAATCCTGGTATCAATTACTCTATATGTTATATCTCGCTCAGCACTATATTTTTTAACAAATTCAGAATTATTTTTTCTAAACCAATCATTTACATAGTTATATTGGAATTCATTGGCTTCTTCATAACTCATTTCATTTTTAATATTAGCTACAAAATTAATTTCAACAAAATCAAGGTTATTACATGCTTCATCTGGTAGAATTATAATATTATCTGTATTATAGTAAAATCCTTCTCCAATAGATTCTTTATAGGATGGATTTTCACTAATGTTATATTTTTCCCCATCAATAATTAGCTCCGAATTTTTACCTATATAATCACTTATTGATTCGTCTGTAGATGTACTATACCATTGTGTAGTAAATTCATTAGCTTTAAGTTCTATTTCGTTATATCCTAGCATAGTTCTTAATTTATTAAAATCACTTAATTTTATAGCTAAATATGAATTGCTATTATCATCTGACTTTACTATATATTTTTCTACCTGGCAGTAGTTTTCTATATCATAGCCCTTATCATTTAAGTAATCTATAATCTCACTATAATCTAATTTAGGCAGCTCTTTAATGTTATTTATATTAGCTTCTTCTAAAAATCTTGAATTATAATCATTTCTTATATCTATATCATAAGGAACCCTCATATCTAAATATCCAAGAGCCCATTGAGCCATTACAAGTGTTATTATGAAGCTTATCATAGCACCTAAGAAGGTCATTGATATTGTAGCCATTAATATCGGTGCTGTCTTTATTTTAGATACTATTGATCCAATTAAAAACAAATTTGTTCCTTCATATTTAAAATTAATCCACTTGTCCTTTATGTATATCAATATATAAGAAATAGAATAAAATAGAGCATAAGTTCCAATTATAAAAGTAATTAGAGATACAGCTATATACATCAATGATTCAATACTGTAATCTATTTTGGAATTTAATATTTTAATAGTACAACTACCACAAATAATATATAAAATTAATGATAATGCAAATATTACACTATATACTTTGCCACTTCTTTTAAACTGAAACTCAACTTGTTTATGTGCATTTAACATATCTATAAGCTTTATTTTTCTTAAAACTATAAAATTATATAATCCTATTATGCAAAACATAACTATAAAAAATATAAATGTAATTCCTAATGTATCCATATATAGCTTGAAGCTAAATGTTACTTCTTGCTTTGCACTTATTAAAACTATGGCTGTAACTGCTTGAGAAAATAAAGTTCCTACAAATACTCCTGCTATTATAGCTAAAACTCCTATTACAAGTGTTTCAATAAAAAACATAAGTGCTACACTTTTTTGTTCTGAACCAAGCAATACATATGTTGCAAATTCCCTTTGTCGCCTTCTTATCATATATTTATTTACATAAGCTACAAGTAAAATAAGAATAGCTGTAATTATATAAGTTGAATATTGTAATACTAATTTTAAGGCTTTAAAGTTATAAGAGTCCTCAGTAATTAGTTCATAACTGGAACTAGAAAGTGATGTAATTGCGTAAAATAAACTTACGCATATTGTTATAGTTATAAAATAAATTAAATAATCTTTAATAGATTTTTTTGCATTACCTATAGCGAGCTTAGCGTACATCTCTAACATCACCACCTAATAATGCTACTACGTCTAGTATCTTATTAAAAAATTGTCTTCTAGTATTTTCACCCTTTACTAATTCCGTAAATATTTTCCCATCCTTAATAAATAATATTCTATCACAATAACTAGCAGTAAAAGAATCATGTGTTACCATTAATATGGTTGCATCCAAATCCTTATTTAAATTTGATATCATTTCTATTAACATTTGAGCTGATTTTGAATCAAGTGCTCCTGTTGGTTCATCGGCTAATATTAATTTAGGATTAGTTACTAATGCTCTTGCACAAGCAGTTCTTTGCTTTTGTCCTCCAGATACCTCATAAGGATATTTTGAAAGTAAATCTTCTATTCCAAGTTCTCTAGCAACATTTAATACTTTATTATCTATTTCACTTTTCTTAGTTTTATTTATAGTAAGAGCTAAGGCTATATTTTCATGGATAGTTAATGTATCTAAAAGGTTAAAATCTTGAAATATAAATCCTAAATTTTCTCTTCTAAATTTCGCTATATTCTTTTGATTTATTTCAGTTAAATCTTTTCCATCTAAAAATATGTTCCCTGAACTAACATCATCGATTGTGGCTATTAAATTTAATAGAGTGGTCTTGCCTGATCCAGACGGTCCCATTACACCGACAAATTCACCTTTTTTCACATTAAAGCTTATATCATCAATTGCTTTAACTATATTCCCTTTATTTCCATAATACTTTTCAATATTTTTTATTTTTAA
>JAHAIU010000178.1 GCA_018372555.1 Clostridium sp. | reverse complement strand
GAAACTGTTTTGCGATTGGCAGTTATTCAGAGCACGAGTAGTGCCGCCAGTATCATGCCCTTATAGGGCTTAATCAAGCCACCAGCTAAGCTGGTGGTAAATGACTTCATAACTTTACTTAATTTTATCAATAAAGTATAATGTGAGATGACTTTAATTATATTTATAAAATTGAATATAGAAAAAAGGAGTGTTACTTATGACAAGACCCTTTGTTAAGTGGCCTGGAGGAAAAAGTGAAGAAGTAGATATTATACATCAATATATACCAAATGATATAGATAATTATATAGAACCTTTTCTAGGTGGAGGAGCCTGTTTTTTATCTTTAGAAAGCCATGAATATAGAACTGCTTATCTTAATGATTTCTCAATTGAACTAATCAGTTTATATAGAATGATAAAAGACAGAAATGAAGTTTTCTACAATTATGTTTTGGATATATGGAATTATTGGGACTCTATTGGCTGGTTTTCAAGAGAATTTTACTACATTATTAAAGCAATGTATGATGGTTATAAACAAAATGAAATAAATGAGGAACAGCTAAAAGGAAAAGTAAATTTATTTATAAATGATAGAATAAATATTATACTGCAGGAGCTACCAGAAAGTTTAAATGTAAATTCAGATAGGCTTATAAATGAGTTTAAAAAATCACTTTTATCAAAACTAAAAAACATAAAGAAAAAAGAATTAAAAGATGGAGATTTACCTGAAGATGATTACCAAAGTAATTTTGAATCGGGTATAAGAGCATCAATATACACTTATTATAGATATTTATATAATAAGAGAAATAATTATGGAATAGATGAGGAGTTACACATAGCACTCTTCTTTTATTTAAGAGAATTCTGTTATTCATCTATGTTTAGATACAATAGTAGTGGTGAATTTAATGTTCCTTATGGTGGATTAAGTTATAATAATAAAAATTTTAGAAATAAAATTGATTATATTAGAGATAATGAATTAAATGAAAAACTAAATAGTTCTACATTATTTAATTTAGATTTTGAGGAATTTTTAAATAGAATAAATATTAGTAGAAATGATTTTATGTTTTTAGACCCACCATATGATGGGGGATTTTCAGAGTATGCTAATAATACATTTGGTCAAGATGACCAAATAAGATTAGCTAATTATCTAATTTATCAATGTCAATGTAGATTCATGTTAATTATAAAAAATACAGAATTTATTGCTGAGTTGTATGAAAATAAAGAGAATATAAATGTAATTGGTTTTGATAAAGATTACAGAGTAAGCTTTATGGATAGAAATGATAAGAAAGTAAAACATTTATTAATTACAAATTATTAGAGGAGCTGAAGCTTCTCTTTTTTTTTGGTGTTGACAAAAATTAGCAATAGGAATAAAATAGAATTATAGAAATCGAATAATTCTTGAATTCTAAAAAGGGGGTAAAAATGATTAAGATAGGAAATAATAATTTTTTAAGACTTAAAGATATAGCTGACCAATTTAATGTTGATATTAAAGAGTTAATAACTACATTAGATAGAGGAAGAATAAAGTACACATACTTAGCAGATATTCCTTATGTATTAGAAAGTGAATTTTTAAGGTTATTTAAATCACAAGATGAAATTGAACAAGTAGTATCAAAAGTATATCCAATTACTGAAAGAGAAATAATGGAAGAAACTATTAAGATATTACATCATAAAAAAGTTATATCAATAAAAGATTTAAGAGAGTATCTAAAGCAAACTATGAAGTTATCAAAAGAAGATTTGATAATAAATAAAAATAGAAAAGATACTAGGTTTGACCAAAAGGTTAGGAATTTAATATCACATAGAGATGGTAATGGTTTATTAGAATATTGTATTTATGAAAATGGATATTTACGTTTAAAGGAGGAGTAGTATGAGCTTTTATACTGAACAAGAAATAATGGAAGTGGCAATAAAGGTTATAGAGGAGTATGGTGAATTAAATACTACAGAATTAAAAGAAATACTTAATGATATCATGCAACCTAGTGGTGAGGATTTAATAATAAATAAGAATAGAAATGATACTAAGTTTGATCAAAAGGTTAGAAATATGATATCTCATAGAGATAATAATGATTTATATAAATATTTTGATTATAGAAAAGATGGAAGGGTCGGAATATTAATATCTAAATCAGTAATAATAGAAGCTATAAATATAAAAGAACAACTCCAGTGTATGGACAAGATGTTAAAAGTTCAACGAGAAAAGAAAAGAAGAAAGCTTTCAATGCAAGAAAGGTAGACTTTGATGAAGTGAATAAAAGAAATAAGGAGATTGGAGAAGAAGGGGAACTTTTCGTATTAAAACATGAAATAGAACATTTAGGTGAGCCTTTAGGTAGTAAGGTTAGACACGTAGCAAAAGATGATGGCGATGGGGCAGGGTACGATATCTTGTCGTATGATAAAACTGGACAAGTTAGATTTTTAGAAGTAAAAACTACTACAGCAGGATTAGAAACACCATTTTTCTTAACTGAAAATGAGAGATTATTTTTAGAAATGTATGGTGATGAAGCAGAAATAGTTAGAGTTTACAACTTCAACGTGCAAGAAAAAAGTGGACAAATATATAGAATTTCAGGAAAAGAATTCTTAGAAAAAATTAAACTTCAAGCTATAGGATATAAAGCAACATTTATAAAGTAAAATTATGATATATAACTAGTGGTCTAAAAGAGTACAATAATAAATTTAAAAGAAAAGAGAGGTTTTATAATGAATAATATAACAGAACAAAATTTAATAAATTTTTTATTAACTAAATTAGAGGTACAAGGAAGTGTTACATTAAGAGATTTTAAAGAAAGTGTTAGAAATGCTTTTATTTTAACTGAATATGATAGAAGTAATTCAACAACAAGACCAAATGAAATGATGTATGAGCAAAGATGTAGAAATTTAAAGTCACACGATAGCTTTCCAAGAGATAGAATAAGATATGAAAACTGTGTTTTTACACTTATTAGATAATAATTAAAAAAATAAGTATATATTATAATTTAGAACAAGCTCGTAACTATTAAAAAAGTTATGAGCTTTATTTTTAAAGGAGGGTAACAGAAAATATATGAAAAAAATTTATGCAAAGAGACAAATATATGAGATAGATAGGTATCCAATAGAATTTATTAATAATATAGTTGCTTCTGTAGAAGTATTAAATATGAATTATGGATATGAAAGAGATGTTGATAATGAGTTAGGTGGTTATGTACTTATAGCAGAAAGTATCGTAGATATCGAAATATTAAAACAGAATAAATTGCAAGGGTTAGTACCAGAATATATTGATATCATTGAATGTAGTTAAGGAGTTAATTGGACTTCTTAACTATTTTTACTTTCAAGTGATTTTGCAATATTAGTAGTAACTACAGAAGAACTTTCTAAGTTCCTATTAGAATAGTTGGAGGAAGGTATGAGTAAGAATAAAGAGATAGATGTTATAAAAAGCACTAATTACTGTGACTTATTGGTTCAAGCCTGTTTAGTTGATGAAGACTATACCTATTGTATAGATAGGATTTATGTTAAGTCTAAGAAAACAGAGGAAATAATATTTAGCTTATATAAAGATACAATAAAATCTGATAATAGATACATTCCAAGAAGCTTAGATGTTACAGAGCTAGAGTTAATGGAGTAAATAAAGAGTTCAATTTAAGTAATGAAGAATGTGTATATTTATAGGGTACGCCTTCTTCTTTTATGTTAAGAAACGTTGGTATAAGTACATTTTTTGAAGAAGGAGCAATGGCTGAACCTGTTGCTTGCTGCCTTCATGGAATAGATATGTGCAATATTCAGCCAGGTCATCAAGTTGTAGTAATTGGTGGAGGAATGATAGGATTATTAATGATGCAACTAGCAAAGATTTCTGGAGCAGCAAAGGTAGCATTATTAGAGCCTGTAGAAAGTAAACGTGAAGTTGCAAAAAAATTGGGGGCAGACATATGTATTGATCCAATTAACGAAGATGTAAAGTCTGTATTAAATAATCATGGAATGCAATGGATCAATACTGTTATTGAATGTGTAGGACGTCCATCAACAATTGAACAAGCAGTTGATATTGCAGGTAATAAGGCAGTAGTTATGATGTTTGGATTAACTAAGCCAGATGAAATTATTAGTATTAAACCATTTGAAATATTCCAAAAAGAATTAGTACTTAAGTCATCATTTATTAATCCATATACGCAAAAAAGAGCTTTAGACTTAATTGATTCTGGACGTTTAGATGTAAGTAGTATGGTATATGAAGTATGTGGACTAGAAAAACTTAAAGATATATTAGGTAATCCAGAATTACGTTCAAAAGGAAAATATATCATTTCACCAGAGATATAAGAGATAAAAATTAAGCCTTTCCTAATTTCATACGTAGGATTGGCTTATTTTATAGAAAGGAAGAATTTATATGAGCAATAATTATAGATATAATATAGCCGCATTTGGGGAACTACTAATAGATTTTACTTATGAAGGAATAAGTAATGCAGGTCAAAAGATGTTTGCACAAAATCCAGGAGGAGCACCTGCAAACGTGCTGGTAGCAGCAAGCAGATTAGGAGCAAGTTCTGCATTTCTAGGTAAGGTAGGTAACGATATGCATGGATCTTTTTTAAGAAAAATACTTAGATCAGAGAATGTAGATACTAAAGGATTAATATTAGATGATAAATATTTTACTACACTAGCATTTGTTGATTTAAATGAGAATGGTGAAAGGTCATTTTCATTTGCAAGAAAGCCAGGGGCAGATACAAAAATGGAGTGTGAAGAAGTAAATTTAGATATTCTAAAAAATGCTAATATTTATCATGTTGGTTCTTTATCATTAACGAATGAACCTAGTAGAAGCACTACAATTTATTCTGTAAAAAAAGCCAAGGAATATGGATGCATTATATCCTACGATCCTAACTATCGTGATTCCTTATGGCAAAATGAAGAGTGTGCAAAGAAACATATAAGAAGTCTTATTGAATATGTGGATGTTATGAAAATATCAGATGAAGAAATGGAGCTAGTAACAGATAAAAATAATCCAGTTGAAGCTGCTAAATTTTTGATTAATAATGGTGTTAAATTAGTTGTAATAACTTTAGGTAAAGATGGAGCTTATGTTTGTAATAATGAAGGTGGAAAATTTGTATCAGGATTTAGAAGCAATTCAATTGATACAACAGGAGCAGGTGATTCATTTTGGGGAGGATTTTTATATAAATTAAGTAAAAGTAATGAGAAAATTCAAAAAATCACTTTAAAAGAAGCTGAGAAGTTTGTTCGATTTTCAAATGCGGTTGCAAGTATATGTGTAGAAGGAAAAGGTGCTATTCCTTCAATGCCTAAAATGGAAGAGGTTCTAGATAGATTGAAAACAAATAAAAATAGATTTTTAATAATACATTAAAACGAAATATAAATAATATATGCAAAGAAGAAAAGCTGACTCCTGTTTAATTCAGGAATCAGCTTTTATCTTATCACCCGATACTTCTTACTGTATTTAATAAGAGGATATTATTATGGGAAATTTTATTATAAGTATGAATATTACTTAGTCTTATTAATGAAGCCGAAGACTTCAGTACCTTTCATAGGATCTAATAACATTATTTCTTCTTCTGAAATACGGCCTAATAAGTTACGTTGACCATCAACTTCAATATCTTTTAATACGATTTGTACTTCTCCAAGATAATGAGCTAGGTTATCATTAACTATTACAACATCTCCACGAGTATAGTGTGTTTTATCACATTTTCTTTCTGGGATAGATTTTCCTTTATAAATAACTCTAGTAAAGCGAGAACGAAGCATATAATTTAAACAGTCTCCCATATCATTATGAGTTTGGAAATCAAATAGAATTTCTTTTTCTAAGTCACTAATACCTTTTTCAAGGTTAATGTTAAAAGGAACTCTTTTTATTTCACCATTAGGAATAAAGTTCTTTAAGATACCAAAAGAATCATTAACTGGTACATCAATAAATACTTCTTTCAGAACA
>JAHAIU010000177.1 GCA_018372555.1 Clostridium sp. | reverse complement strand
ACCTTTTCATTCCAAAGCTTTATTTCATCTTCAGACATTTCCTTCTTTTGATCAGCAGTTAAAGGAGTAAAATCCCTATTTCTTTTTTCTGTTGTTAAGCTATTTAATTTTTCCACTAACTTATTATAATCATTGAAGAAGTTAACTAGGTTATCTTTAATTGATTTTACATCTTGCTTCCCATTAACAGTTATTCCATCCTCTGGAATCTCACCTGAAAACTTAAAAGTTACCCCATCTAAAGTAACAGTATTAGATGTACCAACATACTTGTAAACTCCACCTTTACCGTCTTCAAATGTAATTGATGCATCTCTACCATCATCTACATTTTTGGCTCCTAATACTTTTGATACAATTATTTCATTTTTAGAACTATTTTCATTAGAAGTTAATACTAGATTCTCTCCATTTAACGTAGCCGTAATACCCATTTTTTTATCATCTAATATTTTATTAATATATTCTACTAACTCTTCATCTTTAGCAGTACCTATATTTTCAAAACTTGATAAATCTATAAATTCATCATTTATAGATATTTTTCCATCTTTTATATCATTCAAAGCAAATGTATTGGTAGTAGGACTTCCAACTTTACCTTTATCAAAAGTTCCACCATTACCATTTACAGTAATTTGCGGGTCAACTATCGAACCTAGTACTGCACTTTTAAATATAATTTCACCGTTATTAGCTATATCTACTGAAAGATTATGTTCTTCTAATTCTTTATTTAAAATGTTTTTTAGTTTTTCACTATCAACACCTGAACCATCATCCTTTTGTATATCCTTACCACTAATTTTAATATCAACTTTTCCATTTTCCGTTTGTAAAGAAATTGTATTTGTATAACTTATTTTAAAGTGATTTGTTTGTATTCCTGTTGTAGTTGAATAAATATCATCGACACCTTTATTTTCTGCACCTATTTTTTTTACAGTATCACCTAATGTAAAAGCACCATCTTTGCCTAGCACAGTAGACTCAAATACAAAACCTTTCGCATTTCCACTAGTCGTTGTTCCTGCAAAGTCACTATATCTTACAGTTACATTAATTCCTGCTTCCTTTAATTGATTTGTTAAATTGCTTGCCTTTTCCTTTTCAGTATCACCTTCTATAGTGAATTCTTTTCCATTAACTACTACTGTATTATTCTTAATATCATCTAACGCTAAAGATGCTCTTGCAGGTCTACCAGTTTCCCCTTTAATTATATAATTTTCTGCTTTTGCATCTCCTGAACCTGATACAGTTAATACATTTTCATTTGAAGAAGTAAATTGCACAGATGACCAATTCTTACTTAATAATAAACTATTACTACTAGCTACATCAAAATACTTATTGTAAAACTCTCTTGAGTCCTTAATTACTTCTCTATAAAGCTTTTGCTTTATTTCTAGAATTTCTTTGTCTTGGCCTTTTTTATCTATCTTAATTCTATATGGCTTCATGGAATTTTTAATTATTTCATCCATATCTAAGCCAGTTGCTAATCCTGTGATTCTCATTTAAACACCCCGCTTTTTCAATCAACAGTTAATAATTAACAATTGATGTTGGAATTCAGTGAACTGAATTCATTAATTAATATCTTTTTATTTCTCTAATATGTTACTTCATTTTCTTTGAGATTTCGTATGCTTCATGCCAAGTGTCTCTTACACTTTCTATTACTGGCATTAGCTCTTCCATCATTTTTGCATCCTTTTTTAAGTTAATTTCAAATAGTCTAGTTTTTATAAAGTCATAAACTTCGTATAATTGTGCCGCCCAATCTCCTGCATTTCTATCTAAAGTTACCATTAGTTCTGTGAAAATATCTTGAACCCTTACTAAGCTTTCATGACTTTTCTTTGTATCTTTTTTCTCCAAGGCTTCTTTTGCTACCTTTGAAAATCTAACTGCTCCATCTACTAACATTAATAACAATTGTTCCTTTGATGCGTAGTTAACGCTATTATTTTTATATGCATTTAAGGCATTATTACTATACATTTATTATTTCCTCCTACTTTTTAACATCTAAAAAAGTGCCTCTACCTAGTAAATTTATATCTTCTTCTTTTTCTGCTTTTAGGCTTATAGTTGGTTCTTTAACTTTGCTTACATCAATAGTAATTTTCCCTTTGCCCTTTTTCATTGCTTCTTCTTTTACATATTCCTTGAAGAATTTTTTCTTTTGCTTTTCACTATCCTTATTTATACTTATAGTTGACTTTCTATGAACCTTACCATCTTTAGTTTTTTCATAAAGCTTTCTTCTGATATCTGTATCAATTTTATTAAGTAAGAAATTCATAGTTCTCCCCCCTACTAAGCCTTTTTATCTATAGCTACACCAACTAACTCAACCATTCTAGCTACTAAATCTAGAATTTTCTTAGGTGGACACTCCATTATAACTTCCTTAGTATCCTGGTTTATTATTTTTATCATAATATCACCAAACTTTTCATGAACTGAATACTCTGCATAAGTATTTTCATCCTTAAGGAACTTATTTAATTTATCTACAGCCTTTGCTATATCTTCTTCTCTATATCCTTTATCTTTTACTTTTACTGCATCCTTGCCTGCTGGAACCTGCTTAACTTCAATACTTGTATCAACATATGAAGTATTACCTAGGTTAGCTTGTCCTCCTTGACTTGTAACCTTAAAATCCACTTTAAATCACCCTCTCTTTCAATTAACAATTGACAATTAATAATTAACAATTATGGTTGAAAGTCAACGAGTTGACTTTCTTAAATCTAATTTTTCTTATAAAACTCCTGAAGGAGTTTTATAAATATCTATATTTGTAATTTGGAACAAATTACTTCCTTCATTCCTTCATTCTTTAATTATTTCATTTTTCAATTATTAACTTTATTCTTTATTTCTTCTTAGACTCTTCAATAAATCTGCATTTATCTTAGCTGCTTCTTTATTTTCTTCCTGAACCTCTTCAAATAACTCTTTTCTTAAGATAGTCTTTTCCTTAGGCGCCTTGATTGCCAGTTTAACACTTCCATCTTCAATCTTGGATACTGTTATTTCTATATCATCACCTATTAAAATAGACTCACCTTTTTTTCTAGTTATAACTAACAAATTAACACCTCTCTTTTTTGCAATTAACAGTTAACAGTTGACAATTAACAATTTAGGTAATAATTCAACGAAGCTGAATTATAAATTAAAGTCTTTAATTCCTAGAAACTCCTCCGGAGTTTAGTCCTCAATTATTTCATTTTTTAATTATTTAATTCCTTAATTCTTTCATTTTTTCATTCTTTAATTAATAACTTCTATTTAAGAAACTCTATAAGAGTTTCCTCCTAAATTCTTCACTCTTCATTCTTAATTTATAAAGACTTTAGTCTTTATACCGTATTCTTCTTTATCAAGTATATATTGTTCCCCTTTTTGGTCATTTATATTTATTACAAGAGGTGCTTTTAAGTTTGCTGTTATATTTTCTACCTTTTCACTTAGGGTTACTAATGAATATAAAATAACATCTTCTTCTTTTTTTATATTTAGATTTTTTATTATCTCTTCATTTAGCTTTATTTCATAATTTTCTTTTACTGTAAATGGTGATATTAATATAAATCCAATATCTTTGTCTTCAATCGATTGAATTATGCTAAAAGGACTATCTTCTATGGCTTCTCTTATTATGTATTTTTTTAAATTAGGGAAGCCTGGTATCCCTTTTTCAAAGGTTATTATTTCATTTTCTTTATATATTATTTTCCCATGTATCGGTGATATTATTTCCATTTTAATTCTCCTAACTTAAGAAGTCTAATAGTGATGGTTGAATTATCTTTGCGCTTACTTGAAGTGATGCCATATAAACGCTTTGTGCTACTGTTGCTTCTATAGTTTTTTCTGCAAAATCTATATCTTCAGTTTGAGATAATATATCTTTTAAGTTAAAGTTTTGCTCTTCATTTTGAGATGCTGCAGAGTCCATTCTATTTTGCTTGGCTCCAACTTCTGCTCTTACCTTTAATAAATTTGTTATTACCTCATCTATATCTTTTAAATTTTCATTAGTTATCTTACTACTTTCAGTAGGATCTTCTGATGCTACATTAATAGTTATATCTTTAAGTAAATTCATAGTATTAATTTCTTTACCATCTTTATTTTTAAATAGTAGTAAATCTGTAGCTGATACATTGTAGTCCATAGTAACACCTTGTGAAACTTCTACTGCTAACTTACTTCCAATCATACTAATTTGATTTTGTACCGTTTCATCAGTATCATTTAAGTTAAGGACTTCTCCATCTTTACCACTTAAGTACATATAGTTATTTCCTGTAGTAATATCTTTTGTTGAACCTACTGGCTTTGAGTTACCTTTAGTTCCTCCAAATATATATTTACCATCGAAATTTGAATTTAGTATTTGAGTAATTTCATTTACTTTTTCATTCATTTCATCTTTAATAGCCTTCTTTTCATCAGTTCCATAACCTGCATTTCCTGCTGAAACCATAAGTTCTCTAAACCTTTGAAGACTATTACCTAGTTGCTCTAAAGCTGTATCTGTTGTATCTAACCAGTTAGTAGTGTCTTTTATATTTTCATTATATTGAACATTTGTTGATATATCTCTACTAAGCTGCATAGTTCTTGCAACTTTAAAAGGATTATCAGAAGGTCTCCTTATTTCCTTACCTGAAGTTAATTGATCATTAAGCTTTTTCATACTATTTTGATTTCTTCCAAGATCCCTTAAAAAACTTTTACTCATCATCTGGTTTGTAATTCTCATCGTTCTACCTCCTATCTCTTAAGTCCATTTATTATTACTTCTAATAGTTCATCTACTGTTGCTATTATCTTAGCATTTGCATTATACGCATGTTGGAACTGCACTAAATTAGCCATTTCTTCATCAAGGGAAACTCCAGAAACTGAAGCTCTACTTTCTTCAATGCTATATAATAAATCTTCTTGATTAGTTACCATTCTTTGAGCTTCTTGAGCCTGTACCCCAAGTCTATCAATAGTATCTTTAAAATAAGAATCTATCTTCATTCCAGAAGTACTACTTTCTACATTTAATCCATTATTAGTTAATGAATTTCCGCCCTTATTTTTATCGAACATATCACTTCTTGAATTAACAGATTCATTAATATCTTGTATTCTAATTAATGAATCTCTAAGTTTAGCTATAGATAAGGCTCTTGCACCATCACTATCTCCATCCATAATATTTTCGTTAGTGTATTTATATAAATCATCATGAGTCTTAGTCTTAATCTTCATAACATCTTCTAATATTTCCTTATTTATAGAAATATTTTTAGCTGTTATTTCTTCTTCAGCCTTTAATGTAAAATCTAAATTACTTAAAGTACCATTACTTCTATAGCTTGCTACATCTTTGTTAACAAAGAAAGGTAAATAATCCTTATCTACATCTCCAGTATTATTAAGTGGATCTTCTATACCACTATGAACTGCATTTACTGAAAAGGCTAAAGCCTTAGCAAGCTTATTTAATTGATTCATATAGTCTTCAATATCTTTTTGAACTGAAACTATACCACTAATGCTACCTGTTTCAGGTTTAAACATCATAAGTTCAGAGTATCCAATTGTGTCTCCATCCCTTATAGGATATCCATCTCCTCTTACTGCTTGTCCATTACTATCTGCCCATATAACTCTACTATCTTTAATTTCCTTTGCTTGCTCTAGAGTAATTCCTGAAACTTTTAAAGTTTGCTTATTAGCTTCGCTATCCATATTACCATTTTTATAATATGTAACTATATAAGTTCTTCCAGATAAATCACTTTCATCAAGCTTAACATCACTAACATATGAAAATCTTGATACATCTCCATTAGGACTAGAGTTTACTAATGTATCAGCCTTCATAGTTCCTGAACTAGTAGGCTTAACATCCACTCCATTAAACTCTTTTTTATCTACTTGAATTCCAAACTTATAACTTAATTGGTCTAATAATAAATCTCTTTTATCCATTAAGTCATTTGGTGTATTTCCTGATACTGTAACACTTATTATTTCTTGATTA
>JAHAIU010000176.1 GCA_018372555.1 Clostridium sp. | reverse complement strand
ATATAATCATATTTCTTATCTTTAACTTTAAAATCTTCTACTGCTTTTCTTGTTACCCTTAATTTATCTTCAACTTCCTTTAAGTTTGTTCTAGCCATACCTAAAAATAGCATATCTATTATTGCTAGCTGAGATATTCTAGAACTCATAGCTCCTTCTCTTAAAGATTTTTCTACAAAAGGTACTCTTAATACTATGTCTGATGAATTTGCTAAAGTATTATCTATACTAGCTTTAGTTATAGAAATAACTTTAACCCCTTCCTTTCTTGCATTTTCAACACACTTTAAAACTTCCTTTGTTTCTCCTGAATAGGAAATAGCTACAGCTACATCCCCCTTTTCCATAAGGGCTGATGATGTTAATTGAAGGTGAGTATCATTATGGGCTATGCATCTTTTATTTATTCTGCTTAATTTATAGTAAAAATCCATTCCAACTAAACTAGAAACACCAACACTATATATATAAATATTCTTAGCTTCATTTAATGCTTCTATTGCTTTTTCTAATTCTTCTTCTTTTAAAACTCCTAATGTTTGGTTCATTATAGAATCTATAGAGCTTTTAACTCCTCTTATTATATTAGTTGTAGATAAATTACTATGAAGATATTCAAAATCCTCACTATCATCATCACTTTGAAGATTTACAGATAGCTGAAGCTTCATTTCATTTAAAGATTCAAAGCCTATCTTCTTAGAAAATCTAACTACTGTTGGAGCAGACGTATTAGTAGTATCTCCTATATCTTTAGCTGACATGCCTATAATGCTTTTCTTATTATTTAATAAATATTCTGCTATAAGCTTTTCACTTTCAGTAAAACTATCAAAATTTTGCTTAATATACTGGAAAACATTCATATATCCTCTCGCCATCCTTTATCTTATTTGGCAATATTAAAGTGAAATTTTTTACCACCCTTAATATATTTTAATAAATAAAAATCCTTTTGTAAAATAGAAGCTACAACATTTGTTCTGCTATCAGCCACATTCTTAACTTTTAGTATTTGAAGTTCCCCCATATATCTTAAATAATCCTTATTATCTATAGTGATATCCCCTATCTTCTTATCTATAGTATTGAAAGGTTCAATTATATCTCCATTTAAAATTAATCTACTTTCACTTGCTCTTATGGCATCTCTTGCTTCATCTGTTCTAGCAGAATACACTTCTCCTAATAATCTTAATATAACCTTATCTTCAGTCTTCGCTTCTATATTAAGTTCAATAACATTAGGATCTAATGAAGATAAATCTTCTAATTCCTTTAAGCTTGGAAGAGAATCTCCTATAAATACAGACTCATTTCCTAGTGCAAATAAATGATTAGCAGCTTCTCTAACTTCTAATCCCCTATGATCTTCTAAAGTTGGAAGACCATCCTTAAGAGGACTTCTTTTTCTATTATTAGATTGAACAAAAGCACAAGATTTAATTCCTCTAGCCTTTAATAAAGCATTTTTCTCAATCATGCACTCTTCAGAAATACCTGTACCAATTCTAGGATAAAAATTATGAAGAGCATCTATATTTTCATAATTAGGTGAAAAACCATCCAATCTTTCAAAAAACTCTTCTGTAATAGTAGAAGCATTTAATTGAATTTTAATTCCATAAGTATTCTTACTCATAATAGAAATTTCTTCTTCAGTATAACCAAAGTCAATTCTAATAGTCTTAACTCCCATATTATGAAGACCTTCTAAATCCATATTCTCTAAATCTAAAAACTTAAAAGTATTTGGGGAAATATCACTTATAATATCCATATCATACTTCTTAGCTAAATCAAAAAACTCCCTAACCTCTACCTTAAGGACATCATAATTAGCCTCAGGAATATGTAAAGAAGTAAAAATTCTAGTAAAACCTAACCTATGTGCATTTTTTAATAACTCAATATTTTCTTCCTTCGTATTATCTAATCCAAAATAAACAGAAAATCCAACCATATTCTAACTCCTTCATTCAATATATTTTTATAATTTATAGTCTTGTAAACTTAAAATACATTTTAAATAATTTTATAAATATTAATAGGCATATTAAGAACCACTCACTAATACGCCTATTATTACATATAAACATCAAAATCTTATTTATTAAAACTATTACTTATATCCTTTAATACTTTAGGATACATCTCTCTCCATGTCGGCCAAGCATGAGGGCCTTCATCTTGTAATTCATATTTCACTTCAAATCCAGCATCTTTACTATAAGAAACAAATTTTTCAATATTGTCATAAGTTATTGTTTCATCATCTTTTCCGTGATATGTAAAAATATCTATATCTTTTGATTTAACATCATCCATTATATTTTCATATGAATTTTCATAATAATAGTCTACTAATGGACTTCCATAAATGATATTACCTTCTTCTATTTTATCCCAAATAGCTGGTGACATTAATCCAATTGAATCAAACATATCACTATTACTCAACCCTATATTTAATGCTCCATAGCCCCCCATAGAAATTCCAGCTATAGCTCTATTTTTACTGTTATCTAAAGTTCTATATTTAGAATCTATAAAAGGAATCAAATCATTAACAATTGCACTCTCCATCTTAAAGGTTGGTCCATCCACATAAAAACTATTAAATCCATCTACAAACACAACTATCATAGGTTCAATTTCCTTATTGTCTATTAAATTATCTAATATTTTTTGTGAATCTATTCTAGCTTCATCAGTTGTGTTAGTTAGATTTCCACCCCATCCATGTAACATATAAAGTACAGGATATTCTTTATCTGAATTTTCCTCATATTCCTTAGGTAAGTATACTCTATGGTTCCAATGTATTTTCATTGTATCTGACCACTTAGTATCTGCTATAACCTTAGATGACTTCTCCTCAACTTTTGCTTCTTCTTGAGGTTTAGGTTCATTACTTACTTGACATCCTACTAAATTTAAACATACTATTGCTAATAACATAGCCACCAATTGTTTTACTTTTTTCATTATAACCTCTCACTTCCCCTTAATAATTAAAAATAACTTGTAATTAACAATTGTGGATGAAACTCAGGAGAAACCTGAGTTTCTTACATTAAAATTATTTAGTTCCAGAAATTCAGCATCAGCTGAATTTCTTCCTTAATACTTTAGAAAATATTGATTATATTTTCATTCTTAAGGTAATTTTATTAATTAAGTAATCACCCGCTACTCATAATAAATTATAGTAACTTAGGCTTACCTATTAACTATATCTTTTTTCAATTAATATTTGACAATTAATAATTATAGATGAAACTCAGGTCAAGCCTGAGTTTCTAAAATACAATTTATTTCCAGAAGTTCAGCTGGCTGAACTTCACCCTTAATTGATCATTGTTAATTTTTAATTGTTAATTATTCTACTGGGTCTTCAAATCCAAGCATTTCAGTGAATAAATATCCTGCTATATATGATGCTAAAACACCAATTAAGAATACGAACATCTTTCCATCTGCTATTAGTAATGCTAGTGGTAATCCTGATACTCCAATAGCAACTGATCCAACTTTGAAGAATGCCATAACAGCTCCACCAACTCCAGCTCCTAAACAAGCTCCAAGGAAAGGTTTTCCTAGTGGTAATGTTATACCGTAAATTAGAGGTTCTCCAATTCCTAAGAATCCTGGTACTAATCCATTCTTAGCTGTTTTCTTTAATCTTTCATTCTTAGTTCTTCTAAGAACTGCAATAGTTGCTCCAACTTGAGCCATACCTGCTGTTGCAAGTATTGGAAGTAATACTGTAAATCCTACATTAGCAATTAAATCTGTATGGATTGGAGTTAATGCTTGGTGCATTCCAGTCATAACTAATGGTAAGAATAAAGCACCTGAAACAGCTCCTGAAAGTACTGAAACAATCATATTATCTGATGCTATAGTTTGAGCTACAATTGTTCCTATTGAATCAGATATAAATCCACCAACTGGTTGAAGTACGAATAATGCCGCTAAAACTGATATAGTTAAAGTTACTAATGGAGTAACAAATAAATCTAATACATCTGGCACGAATTTTCTACATGCCTTTTCAATATAAACTGATAAAACCGCTACTAAAATAACTGAAATAATTCCGCCACGTCCTGGAGTTAATGCCTTACCGAAAATAGTAATGTTAGCTAATGCTGCTGATGATAAGATTCCACCAAGAACCCCACCCATCATAGGCATTTCAGAACCAAATTCTTTAGCTGCATTTACACCAACTAAAATTGAAAGAATTGAAAATACACCGTTACCTATAAGACCGATAATTTGTGCTGCTGTAGTTGTTTTGTACGCATCACCAAATTGAACTCCACAAATATTATTAACTGCAAGTACTAATCCACATGCAACGAATAATGGAATTAATGGAATAAATACATTTCCTAATTTCTTTAATACATTTTTAAATTTAGTATCATTTTTTTCTTTTAATTTTTCCTTAGTTGCCTTAACAGCATCTTCACCTATAAGTACTTTTTTACCAACTAATTTACTAACTTCTGCTGTTACTTTATTTACCTTACCTGGTCCATATATTACTTGAAGTTGTCCTTCTGCATTTACTACCCCTAAAGCGCCTTCTGACTTCTTAATAGCTTCAATATCAGCCTTAGAATAATCAACAAGTTCCATTCTGCAACGAGTCATACAGTTAGCAACAGATTTTATATTATCCTTTCCACCAACTAATTCAACTAAGTTTTTAGCAATTTCTAAATTTGTCATAGCCTATTCCTCCATTTAATTTAGATTTAATTAAATATTTTTTAGCGCTTCCGCTATATAGCCCTTACTATTTTCAAGAACTTTTCTAGCTTCTTCTTGTTCTAACTTTGAAAGAATCATAAATATTGAAAGCTTAACATCATAGTTTGTTTCTTCTAAGTACTTTCCTGCTTCTTCCCTAGTTACTCCTGTTGCTTCGCAAACTATTTTTTTTGCTCTTTCAACAAGCTTTTCATTGGTTGCTCTTACATCAACCATTAAGTTTCCATATACCTTACCAAGTTTAATCATAGTTCCTGTTGATAACATATTTAAAACTAATTTTTGTGCAGTACCTGACTTTAATCTAGTAGATCCTGTTACAACTTCTGGCCCAACAACTGGTGCTATTGAAATCTTTGCTGCTTTTGAAACTTCTGATCCAGCATTACAAGTTATAGCTATTGTCATTGCTCCAACTTTATTTGCATATTCTAATCCACCTATTACATAAGGTGTTCTTCCTGAAGCTGCTAGTCCAACAATAATATCATTTTCAGTTATTTTCTTATTCTTTAAATCTTCAACAGCTAATTCTTTTGAATCTTCTGCTCCTTCTTTAGCTCTAAAGATTGCCTCATGACCACCTGCAATAACTCCTTGTACTAGTTCTTCTGAAACACCATAAGTTGGCGGACATTCTGAAGCATCTAAGATACCTAATCTTCCCGAAGTTCCAGCACCAATGTATATTAGTCTTCCCCCCTTGTTCATTCTTATAGCAATTTCATCTATAGCTTCTGCAATTCTAGGTAATTCTGCTTCTACTGCTTCTGCTACTTTCTTATCTTCATTATTAATCATTTTTACCATTTCTAATGTAGAAACCTTATCTATATTTAAAGTATTTTGATTTCTACTTTCTGTCATTAATTTTTCTAAATCTATTTTTTTCATATAATACCTCCGAATTTAGTAAGCTTGTAAATCGTTTACTATGATATTATACTAACATATATGAAATATAATTTCAATAGTTTTTTGAAATAAAATAAATAATATTTCATAATTTACAACGCACAAATGACTTAACGTTTCATATTTAAACATATTTATGTGTTTAAATGCTATTTCGCTAGTATTTCATATGTTCTTTAAACAAAATCTATGAAATATAATTTCAAAAATTTCAAACCATTTAAATAAAAAAAAGATTAATGTCTTTTCTACAAAAACATTAACCTTTTAAATTAATAATTGTTTTAAATTGAGAATATAACCGCAAAGATAAATTGACGGCTCGTAAGACAAATGGCTACAAAAATAAGTTCTAAGGCTCGTAAAACTACTAAGCCAAGAGTTTTGGTAAA
>JAHAIU010000175.1 GCA_018372555.1 Clostridium sp. | reverse complement strand
GTATAATTTGTTCCATCTCCAATAACCATAGCATATGCTTTATCTGGTCCTGATTGATAATCAAATTCTACATTATATACTTTACCTGGTTCAAAACGGTAATTTTGTGGAAGTGTTTGATATATTATTCCAGTATTAGCATCATGATGTTTTAATGACCAATTACCTTCAATTACATCATCAATTACTCTTCCATTCCATCCTGCTTGTGTATATGGTGCATTTAATTGTGATAAATGAGTTGCAGGGTCTGAAATTCCTTGTGCAGAACTTAATACAAATGGATATAATCCTTGCACTACTGTTTCAAAGTCTTGTGTAAATGTTCCATCTTCCTTAAAATTATCTAATGTTTTTTCTACAATACGGATATCATCCATATAAGTAGCTCCCTCTCCAGCTACTCTAGATAAAGTTAATTCTGCTGTATCCTTTTCAGCTGTGAATGAAATTTGCATACGTTGCATTTTACTTCCATTCTTTTGGTCTGATTTTACATAATTATTTAATATAGAACGTTCAGTGTAATTAGAAACTGTTTCTTTTCCTGTATTTACTTCTATAGTTGCCTTTTCATCACTGTTATTTTCTACATATACTTCTGCTACATAGTTTGTATTTTTCTTTAATCCTGAAATAGTTGTAGTTACAGATACATCTTCAGAAGGACTATTAAATGCTAGTCTTTGATCTCCTGTATTTGCTTTTTCTATTACAACTGATTCATCTTGGATATCTCCTGACCATTCATCAGAAGATAATTTTTCTCCTGCTGCATATCCATTAAATCCTGGATCTACTACATAGTCAGATTCACCAAAGTCATTTTTTAATTCTTTAACTTCAGAACCCTTTGATAATACATATGCTGTTTCAGCTTTAGCCTCTAAAGTTACAGAGCCATTAGTTACAGGAACACTTATTTCATTTATACGTCCTTGGTCAGATAGTTCATACATTACAACATTTCCAAGACCTTCCCATCCATTTGGAAGCTCCCATGTTGTTGTTCCACCATCTAAATTCCAGTGGTATAATTTTTCTGTTCCATCTTCGTCTGTCCATGGTAATAAATATTTAACTTCGTCTAAAACTACTTTATCATTTAAAGTGATTATACGCTCAATATTATCATCATTTCTTTGTTCTTCTTTTCTTGTTACAACAACTGTATCTCCTGCATCATTTTTTAATGTAATTTCTTTTTCATGATTTCCTACAGGTGATTGTCCTTCTTCATAGTTTTCCCAATCAGTTACAATATAATGTTGTAAGAATTTAGTAGGTAGGTTTTGATTAAATGTTTGCACTATATATTCATTGAAGTCTCTATCTCCACCCCATCCTTCAAATCCATATAGTCTATAACCTCCAAGTAATGGATTATCTGCTGTTCCTCCGAATGCAGGATAATTTAATACTTGAGAATCTCTATGATCATTTCTGATAAATCTTATAATATCACTATTAAATCCCTTTGAAGTCGCACCACCATAAACTGCATCTGTTGACCAGTGTTGCCATGTTGAGTCATACTCACCTTGTGCACTAAACTCTGTTGTGAATCTCCAACCAAGGGAATTAATTTCTTTTGCAACATTTCTTGTTTCCCATGCATCTTGATACCATACATCAAGATAGATGAAATCCATATTATTTTCACGTTTTTCAGCATCAGCCTTAATTTCCTCTTTACTTGCAGTTACTTCACCTAGTGAATTTACTACTGCCTCTGGCCATGCTCTATTGTAGAAGCTTGTTCCATTTATACGATCATAGAATTGTACAAGACGCTTCCATCTTGCTTCACTTGATAAATCCCAAAGCTTATCGATTACATGAGATTGGTCTAGCCATCCCCATCCATTGCCTATTGGCTTTTGTAACATATCTTCATTAAATGAAGCTGCTTCTGGATATGCTTCTTGCGCATTAATGTGAACACCAATTTCTGTATTATAATCATGTGCAATTTTAATTAAGTCTTGGAAATCTTCTACTCCACCTTCACGTTCTGCAATATCTGCATATTCAGAGTTTGCTGAATCATGACCTTCATTTCCATATCCCTTTAACATAACTGATTGTGGAAGTCCATCTGTTGCAAGAAAGACCTTCTTAATATTATCAGCTGTTGTTAAATAAGGGTTAGATGCCATACTTGCAAAGTTCATAACGATACGATAGTTAACCATATCCTTAATTACATCTGCTTCATAAGGAATATTCATAATATCACGGAATGCAAGAGCTCCGTCATTCCAGTCAATGTCATTATCTCCATTTTCATCTGCTGCAATAGCAACTTTTGCAACTGGTAAATCACTTACTGGATAATCTTTATATTTTGCAGCTGCCTTTTGTCCGTTTTTATCTCCTAATTCATAATACCATGGAGCACTTGTAATACTCATTGTATCTGCACCATTGTTTCTTACAACACGTTTATCTCCTTCTGCTTCTGAATTACTGAAAAGACCTGCACTTAACTTGTTATTTGTAAGGAATCCATATAGATAAGAATCTGTTTTTGATGGAACAAATCCATTTTCAAAATCTATAAATACATCACCACTTGATGTTGTAGTTGTAGATGTTTGTGCTCCTGCAAAATTAGCTCCTTCTTCTACAGCATCTACTGTTAAAAGATTTAAACCTGGAACATCAATAGTTCCAATCTTTGCAGAACCCTCTACCTTTTTAATTTCTATTACTTCCCATGTTAAATCATTTTCTTTTACACTTACTTTTATTTTCATATCAAAATTTATGTTGTTTTCAGTGTTTTCAACATGCATTGAATATATTCTAAAATCTGCTTCTGTTTGTTCAACTGTAACAGTTGGTACAATTTTCACACCATTGATTGCTACAGTATTAAGTTTAGTTTCATTACCACGGAAATATTGTCCTTCCATTTCCTTGACATCTTTAAGAATTTGATACCTAGCAACAACAGGGAATGTCTTTCCAATATATACTTTCATTTCATTTGATGAAATAGTATCATATTGTGTTAAATCTAATGATGTTTTTTCTTCTAATGTAATATTTATTACATTGTCTTTATCTTCAACATTTATAACCTTAGAATATGCCTCATAACCTGGCTTTGTAGCAGCCATATTATATTCTCCAATTTCTAAGCCATCAAATTGATACCTTCCATTTACATCACTCTTAACTGAGTTTGCTCCTATACGTATAACTGCTTCTGGAATAGGATCTCCATCTTTATTTAAAACAGTTCCTGATACTGGTACAAGCTTTGAATATACTTCTTCTACTTTTTGTCCTATACGCTCTGCAGCAAATACCCAGTTATCTTCCATAGCGCTTGTTCCATTATATTTTACATCTGCAAAGGAAATTGAACTTGCTCCATTTGTCTTTACTCCAAATCTTCCTTTTCCAGAAGTCTTGTCAGCAAAAGAAATTAAAGCTTGATTAGTAACTCTAGCTGTAGTTCCATTAACAGTTACTGCTAGTGTCTCATTATTTAAGGATATAGTCATTTGTAGTTCTTCACCCTCTACAGGTGCTGGAAGACCTGAAATACTTGGATAAGACTCAGTACCATTCAACTTATATTGATAATACCACTTACTACTTGAATCATATCCTATATATAACCAATTATTATCGTCTACATAAGTATGAAAAACTCCCCAGTTATTACTTGGCTTTAATTTTAATGATAGCTCTCCTGACTTTTCCATTCTTTTATCATTATCAAGTAATAAAACTGGTCCTTTTACTGCTGGATTACCATAAGCATGTCCACCAGAGTTATTTGATCCACCTGTTAACTTAATCCACTTTTGACCTTGTTCAGATGGAACTTCTGGTTCCTCATCATCTGTAACTACTACTGATGGTTCCCATACTTGACCTGCAAGACCTTCTTTATATAATGTCCAAGCATTATAAGTTGTGTAAATATCATCTCCAACTGTTACATCTGAAAAATAGATATCAGTGTATGCAGTTCCATAAGTAGCTGCACCAAATCCAATCTTTCCTGCTTTATCTTTTAAACTAATGAAATCGGCTGTATTAATTAGTGCTTCTCCACTCTCACCACTTGTTTTATTCTCTACCTTTAGTTTAAGTCCATTTTCCTCATATACTGCACTAATATTTAACATATCATCTTGGTTTAATTCTGGCAGGCCTGTAATTCCTGGATATCCTGTCTTATCACCATTCTTATATTCTGTAAACCAACCTGTTGCTCCATCATATGCGACATATCCCCAATTGTTATCGTCTACATATTTGGTGACAAAACGAAATCTTGTATCATTTTTTGTACTTCCTACTTTCATCTGGAAGCTAATTGCTTCATCTGTAATATCTTTTTTATCTGATAATACAAATGCCTCTGGGTTTGTACTACCAAAATGTCCATTACCATTACCACTTCCAGCCTTTATATGTGCCATTGTTTTTGGTGCTGCTAAAACATGTAAAGACGGAAATATAAATGTACAAGATACTATGAAAGCTGTTAATGCAGCTCCAAGCCTCTTCTTACTTCCCTTAAGGATACTAACCATAATACACACTACCCTTCTCATAAATTTGTGATTATAATACTTCCTCCCAATATCCTATTATTTCCCCCCTTTATACCTTCTCTTATAATATAGACCTTGTAAAAAACATACAATTTAATACAGTTTTTACCTATACTATATAAGTAAATTATATAGGAGATATTAGTGAATATATATTAGTATCTTGCTAATTTATCCCAATATTTTGAGAATTTTAAATTTTTCTTTTAATATCATAATAACTCTAATTAAACATAAATCGATAATATTATGTCCAATTAGAGCTATTTTTTATTTCTATATATTTTATCCTTCTTATAAATTTATTTATATATATATTATTTAATAAATTTAAGTGCTCAAAAAAATTAATTGCTTTTAAAACTCTTATAAGAATTTTTTCATTAATTCTTAATTTTATAAGCTTCTTACGTTCCATTTAATAAACATAATTAATAAAGCATTAATTATTGCTGTTACTAGTAATATTGATCCTATACTAAATCCAGCATCAATCACTTGTCCATAAAGCAATTGTCCTGGTGCCACACTTATAGTTGCTACCGCTGTTGAAAAGGCTGATACTCTTCCAAGCATATCTTGAGGTACTTCCTTTTGAATATAAGTCAGAGTCAATACATTAGATAGGGATAAAGACAACATTATCGCCAGTCCTCCTACTGCAAAAACTCCAGCTAAGGCATAATTACCTACTTTTAATACTCCTAAGCTTGACATTAATAAAACTCCAAAAAGCATTGGGAAATAAGTATAATGGGCCTTTTTCATAGAAAACATCTTTGGCTTTACACTTATCCATAAACCACCTAATATCATTCCAAGTACGCAAATGCCTTCTACTATTCCATAAACTTCTGAAGGCAATCCTAAGAATACATTTATAAAATAAGGTGCAACTATTGATAAAATAGGTACTAAGAATATATTACACATAGCATAGGAAGCTATAATCCCTAAAACTATTTTCTTTTCCTTCTTTAAATAGATAAAGCTGTTTTTCATCTCTATAAATGAGTTTTTTATAAAGCCCATAGAGAATACTTTGGCTTCTTTATTTGAATAAGATGCTCTATCGCTTTCATTAACACTTGGACAAGCGCTGCCTTCAGTATCTTCTCCCACAGAAGCTTCTAACTTCTTCTCAACATCAGGTATATCTAAGAACATTTCCATTATAGCTGAGAATAGGAAACTTACAGCATTTATTATAACTATTGCTTTTATTCCAACTAGTCCATAAAGAATCCCTGCAAATATTGGTCCCACAAAATTTACTACTGACGAAACTTGATTTATTATTCCATTAGCTGATGTTAATCTTTCTTCTTCAACAACTTGAGGAATAGAAGCTGTAACTGCTGGTCCATATAATGTGTAGCAAATTGATAATATAAACATTACTGCTGCTACTATTATTTCATGATCTCTTCCTCTTAATAATATAAATGCATATATACCAATAATACCTGAGCAGAAAAGATCTAAGTAAACCATTATCTTTTTTCTATTTATCTTATCAGAAAGCATTCC
>JAHAIU010000174.1 GCA_018372555.1 Clostridium sp. | reverse complement strand
TTTATATCTTCTATATATTATTAAGTAAAAGTAAATTTATTTCTCAATTTGATATAAATATTTTTTAGTTGTAATTACTCAATACTAAAATTCATTTATAGGTCTTTATTACCTTATAAACTATAGAGAAGTATTAGATGTTAAAAAGTTTAAAACTTTTATAATTGCTATATAAACTTCATTTATATTAAAGTCTGAAAAGAAATGACTTCCTTGACTAAATGTAATTAACTTTGCATTTATACTGCTTGATAGTAGATTATCATATAATTCTTCACTATTCTTATATGGAACTAGATCATCTTCAATACTATGTATTATTAGTGTATCAGGTGATTTATCAGTTACGTAGTTAATAGGACTATATTTATCTAATTCTTCATTAGAGTTTATAAGCTTTTTTATTTTTCTATTATTTAAACTTAACTCTGAAAAGTCTAATGTACTTAAGTCAGTAGGGCCAAATATATCTATAACATACTTAATTTTAGAGGAGTAATTTGAAAGGCTATTATCCCCCTTAAAAGATTCATCATCAGTATAAGCAGCCATTAATGATAGATGAGCTCCTGACGATACCCCAAGAAGTCCTATATCATTTGTGTCGAAATTATATTCATCTTTATTTTTATATACCCATCTTATAGCATCTTTAACATCTGTAATAGGATCTTTTAAATCTATATTACTATCATCTAATAATTCATAAGACAAGCTAATAATAGTAAAGCCTCTATTATTAAAAGCATTAATTATTGGTTCTAATCCAATTGGGATAGTATTATCACCATATATCCAGCTACCACCATGAACATATATTAATACAGGTGATGCTTTTGTATTATTGTTAGAGAGGTATAAATCCAAGAAGACCTCCTTTGATTTTGTATTTTTATATTTTAAATGTTTTACTTCCATAGAGTTGCTAGCTTCATATTCTGTTAAAACTCCTAATGTCTCTATACTTTTATTTGAGTCTTTAAGATCCCTAGAAATATCTAAAAGCAATAAAATAGATCCCTTATAATAAATAAGAAAAGAAATAATTACTAATAAAAATAAAGCTGTAAAAGCTTTAATACCTTTAACTAGCTTCTTCAAATTAATACCTCCTTATTTGAAACATATATATATTATTGACAAAAAAATAAAAAGCTAACTATTAATTATAATTTTTTATCCTATGAATATATTTGTATTAATAGCTAAAATTTAAGGAGGAGTCTTAAGATTGCTTAAGGAAATTACTTATGGAGAATAAAGAATCATATAAAGAGTATTATATTAATTTTGTTATAAATGGCTATATTAATGAAAGCTATCATAACACCATTAATATGATATATAACAATTTAAATGAAAAAAAATTTTTTTTAAATGATGTGGTATCTAATTATCTATATAATAAGAAAAACATCCTTATTATTTCTAGTGAGGATATTAATAAGTTATATGATATTAAAAGTATTGAAGTTATTAAAGACAAAATTATAAATTTAAATGAAATAAATAAACCTATTGACATTATAAAGAAGCTTGATAAAGAATTTAAAGGTTTAGGACAGTGTACAGGAAGTACTTTAATCAGTAAGGTTAGCCTAATTAATAGAGAAGTAATCAAAAAGATAGACTTATTAAAGGAGTTTAATAAAATACTATATAGTGAAGATAAAAATGGCATTAATCTTATAGATAAGTATAAGATTACTAAAAGAAAAATTAATAAAACAGATGATTTATATGAAAACTATAGAATTTTTAGAATAAAAAGTCCTCTTAAAAATTATAGCTACAATGAAGTAAAAGACACAGCTAACAAGCTAGTTGAATCAGATATGATTAGAAAATATATTAGATATAGACGAATAAAGGATAATAAATATATAAAGCTTATAAATCCTTCTATAGAATATGAGGATATATTAGAAGTCTTTAATAGTATTAACTTATTAGCTCAAAACAAAAATAGTATTTATAGTTTAGCTATATCTAAATATACTGAAGACTTTATTGATGAGTTCAATTTAAATATTAATATGAAGATAGAAGATATTGAGAATTTATGTAAAAAAGTTAATGCTAAATATAATTATTCAAAAGCAACTAATTTAAAAGCTAATAAGTTTTTTAATTTCTTTAAGAAATTAAAAGGTAAAGAAGAATATAATTTATTAGAAAATGAAATATATAATGAATATATAAATAACTATGAAAAACTTAGCTTTATCTTAAATAAAACTGCTAAAATAAAAGAAGTTCTAGTAGAAGATGAGTATTTAAATCTTATAAATAATATATTAAGGGGAGAAAGCATAGTTCAATCAATTAATTTGTATAATAAGATACTTGATTTATTAAGTAAATTTAAAGAACTCTCCATAGAAATTAATAAATTATCCAATATAGAGCTAAGTATGTTATCATATTGCTATAGTAATTCTTTAGATAAAAATAACATTCAAAATTTACTAAATAACTTAGCTATAATGAAGATATTTTATGAAATAGAAGAGGAAGAAATAAAGAATAGAGTTATTTTAAATAAATTTAATAATTATGATAGTATTCTTAGTGAGCTTAAATCAAAGATAGAAATGAAAAAAAACTTAACTATAAGTTCCTTAAACTTTATTTGGGAGAATTATTTAAGAGAAAACTTCTATCTTTTTACTAAGGATGTTTCAGATGAATATAAAGCCTTAAATCTTATACCTCTATATTACTTAAATTATGAGTTAAATAATATAAATATTATAAATAAATTGCCTATGAAGTATGACCTCTTAATAATAAATGAAATAAATTATGAAGAGATAAAAAAACATGTACATTATTTAAAGTCTATAACGGATAATTTAATTATACTTTCTAAAGATAAGATTGCAGAAAATGAAACAATTAATTTATTTGATACTTTCACATATATTGATGATATTGAAATAGTCGAAAATGAAGATGAACTATATACTATAAAGGCTTATCTTGAAAGTAAGGGCTATTCTGTAACTAAATATACTACTATGCCAATGGCTTCATTATTAGTCACTTATAATAATAGGGAATCCTTTATATTATTTAACTCACTTAATATAAATGACTCTATTGAGAAGGAATCCACACTATATCAGTTTAATAATTATTTATTAGAAAACAATATAAGATTCTACAGAGTATGGCAAAGAAGTTTATGGCTTAATAGAGAAGAGGAACTTAAAAATATTCAAAAATTCATAGAAGAATAATTATAAATCTATATTGATATAAAATATCCATTTAAATATTTTAATTGACAAGCATATACAAATAAAATATACTATATTAGTAAACTTAATAAGACAGTTCGGAAACCTCCTGTCTATAAACAAAACTACGGTAATTAATTGCAATTTATATTAAATGTGATTTTTATTGTAGAGGGTTAAATATCCTCTACTTTATTTTTTTATTTATTGCTCTTATTAATTTCGTTTAATTTGAGGTGTCTATATTTTAGTCACCTTTTTTTATATTTAATTATTTGGAGGAAGATTAAATGAGAGATAATTTTACAAAAAAAATAGTTAAAACTGCAGTAGTAGCAGCTATTTATACTATTTTAACTGTTATTTTAGCACCAATTAGCTATGGGCCTGTACAATTTAGAATATCAGAAATTTTAGTTCTTTTAGCTGTTATAGATCCGTTTTATATAGTTGGATTAACTGTTGGATGTTTAGTTGCAAATATTTTTAGTGGCTATGGACCAATGGATATAGTATTTGGAACAGCAGCAACATTCTTAAGTGTAACTGGTGTTTATTTAACTGGAAAATACATAAGAAATAAGAAGGTTAACTTAGTGTTAGCATCCCTATGGCCAACTATCTTTAACGGACTAATTATAGGATGGATGCTTAATATTGTAGCTGGCTTACCAATGGTTTTAAGTATGATTCAAGTGGGAATAGGAGAATTTGTAGTAGTTACTTTAGTAGGAGTACCTGTATTCAAGCTAATTGAAAATAAATATAAAGATAGGTTAGCACTACAATAAAACTATATAATTTATAATATTAAGTAAGGTTAGATATTTATTGTTGTCTAACCTTACTTTTTTATTTACAATATATATGAGTAGACAAAATTAAGGAGATAAAAATGAATTTAATAACATTAGAAAAAATTAATAAGTCATACAGTGAAAAAATATTACTTAAAGATGTAAATTTAAATATAAATGATGGAGATAAGATAGGTCTTATAGGGCTAAATGGTGCCGGTAAATCAACATTATTAAAAATATTAACAGGAAAAGATGAATTCTTCGATGGAAAGATCATTAAGAGTAAGAATCTAAGAATAGAATACTTATCTCAAGATACTCCATACGAAGGTTCATCAACTGTATTAGAACAAATCTTTAAAGGAGATACTCCAGAAATGAGATTATTAATGGAGTATGAAGACATTTTAGAAAAAGTACAAAATGATAATAGTTTAAGTAGTAAACTTATAGAATTACAAAGTAAAATAGATACTTTAAATTTATGGGATTTAGAAAGTGATGCAAAAACAATATTAACTAAGCTTGGAATATATGATTTTAATAAAAAAATGAGTGAATTATCAGGTGGACAAAAAAAGAGAGTCTTTTTAGCTTCATCCTTAATTACACCTTGCGAATTATTAGTCCTAGATGAGCCTACAAACCATTTAGATTCTGAGTCGATAGAATGGCTAGAAGAGTATCTAAACTCAAGGAAAGGCGCTTTAATAATGATTACCCATGATAGATACTTCTTAGATAGAGTAACTAATAGAATACTAGAACTAGATAGAGGTACATTATATGAATATGAAGGTAATTATAGTGATTTTTTAGAGAAGAAAGCTGAAAGAATGAAGCTTGAATCTACTTTAGAAGATAAAAGACAAAAACTTATCATAAAAGAATTAAAGTGGGTTAAAAGAGGGGCAAAGGCTAGAACTACAAAACAAAAGGCTAGATTACAAAGATTTGATGAATTAGTTAGTAAAGAATATACTCCAGCAAATTCAGAAATAGAAATTCCTTTTGTAGGTACAAGACTTGGGAAGAAAATATTGGAAATTAATAATCTATCTAAAAGTTATGATGATAAGGTATTAATTAAAGATTTTAGCTATATTTTTACTAAGAGTGATAGAGTAGGGATTATAGGTAAGAATGGTGCTGGTAAGACTACTTTAATTAATATGATTACAAATAATATTAAACCTGATAATGGAACTATTGATATTGGTGAAACTGTTGTGTTAGGATCTTTCTCTCAAGATAATAGTCATATGGATTTAAATCAAAGAGCTATAGATTATATTAAAGAAGGTGGGGAAAATATTCCAACTGAAAATGGATATATGATTACAGCAACTCAATTGGCTGAAAGGTTCTTATTTGATGGTACAACATTATATACACCTATTGAAAAACTATCTGGAGGAGAAAGAAGAAGACTTCATTTATTAAGAATACTAATGGAATCACCTAATTTACTAATTTTAGATGAGCCTACTAATGATTTAGATATAGAAACATTAAAAATACTTGAAGATTTCTTGGATGAATACTTAGGGGTAGTTATTATAGTATCCCATGATAGATACTTTTTAGATAGATTATGTAATAAAATATTCTCCTATGAGGGCAATGGAGTAATTAAAGAATTTATAGGCAATTATAGTGATTATTTAATTTATAAAGAATATGAGGCTGTTAAAACTTCCAATGAAGCAACTGCTGCTAAAGATAACAATAAGATTAATAAGTCATATAAAAATAAGGATACAAGACCTAAATTTACATTTAAAGAACAAAAGGAATTTGAAGAAATATATGATATAATTGAGGACCTTGAAAGCAAAATATCTAGCTTAGAGTTAAAGATAGAAGAAAACGCAACGAATTATGGAGCTTTAAACGAGATATTAAAGGAAAAAGAAGAAGTAGAAGAAGAACTTTTATTTAAATATGAAAGACTTGAGTATTTAGAAGATTTAAATGACAAAATTAAAAATTACAAAAAAGATGAAAATGCTTAAACAAGCTCTTTTATGATAATACTAAGTATAGTATAATCTTAGTGTAAAACGTAATATCTTAAAAGGAGATTAACTATGAAGAAACTTTTAAAAAGTCTAAGTCTAATCCTAGTTTGTGCATCTTTTGTTGCTTGTGGAAATAAAGC
>JAHAIU010000173.1 GCA_018372555.1 Clostridium sp. | reverse complement strand
CTATAAATGAGCTTATTAACAGAATAATTCAAGAAAATAATATAGAAATACATTCTTTTATAGAAGAATATCCAGGAGAAATAGATAAGGTAATTCAAATAGCAGCATATAGAATAGTTCAAGAAATTTTAAATAATATGAAAAAACATTCAAAAGCAAAAATAGTAGATCTAAAAGTAAATTATATTGATAATTATATGTGTATATTTGTAAAAGATGATGGTGTTGGATTTAATATAAGAGAAACACTTGCTAGAACTAAGGAAAAAGGAAATTGTTATGGGCTTTTAGGAATATATGAAAGGGTTAAATTTCTTGGGGGAAGAGTTAATATAAAATCCTTTGAGGGAGATGGAGTAACTTTTAAGATTAAATTACCAATATGTAGGAAGGTATGGATAAATGGAAAGTATAATTAAGGTAATAGTAGTAGATGATCATTCTTTAATTAGAGAGGGATTAAATAGAATAATTAGCTTTGAAGAAGATTTGATTATAACAGGTGAATTTTCAAATGGGGAGGAGCTTTTAAAAAATATAGATATTAAGGAATGTAATGTAATACTTTTAGACATAAATATGCCTATTAAAAGTGGAATAGAAACACTAAAGGAGTTAAAAGCTGTATCTAATGAGATAAAGGTAGTTATGTTAACTGTTGAAAACGATAGAAAAACAATTATGCAAGCTATAGAACTTGGAGCAGATGCGTATATATTAAAAGAATCTGCTGGTGCAGAAGTTGTTAATGCAATAAGAAATGTTTATGAAGGAGAAAAATATATAGATAAGTCTTTGATAAAGGTTATGTTTTCAGATTTCAAAAAAGATGCAAGCATAAAAAATGATGAAAAAGATAATTTGAACTTTTTAACTAATAGAGAGCTAAATATATTATTTGAAATTTCTAGAGGTTTAAAAAATAAGGAAATTGCAGAAAAATTATTTTTATCTGAAAAGACTATTAAAAATTATATAACTAGTATTTTCAAAAAAATTGAGGTTGAGGATAGGGTGCAAGCAACAATTTTTGCTATTAGGAATAATATTGAAGAATACTATAAGGAAAGACTTAAATAAATTAAATCTATATTATCAATTTAGCAATATTTACCTGTGGGGTACTGTCGGAATATTAGAGAATTATTGCGATGGTATCTATATTTTTATATAAATAGTATATTTTGTAAATTCATTTAATTGAATATTAATGTAATAAATATAAATCTATGTTAAAATGTAAATGTAGAAGTTTACATTGGAATCGGGGGTAAAATATGAGTAAAATTAACGAGGTTTTAAATGCATTAAAAAAGTTGGATATTAAGAGTAGTAGTGGTGTGACAGCAAGTGATGTAAGTGATTTTATGAATTTAGATAGGGCTAATGTAAGCAGATATTTAAATCAGCTTCATAAGGAAGGTGCTGTTAGTAAGAGTGAAGGACATCCGGTTAAGTATAGTTGTATAATTAAAGCTTCTGGTAAAGATAAAACTAAAAGTATTAAAGTTGATTTAAAGAAGAACACATTAGATACATTAGTTGGAGCAAAGCAAAGTTTAGAAGTAGCAATTCAACAAGCAAAGGCGGCAATTTTATATCCACCAAGAGGTCTTCATACCTTGATTCTTGGAGAAACAGGTGTAGGTAAATCTATGTTTGCAGAAGCTATGTATAATTTTGCAAAGGAATCTGAAGTAATAGAGGAAAATGCACCATTTATAAGGTTTAACTGTGCTGATTATGCAGATAACCCTCAATTGGTAATGGCTCAAATATTTGGAGTTAAAAAGGGAGCGTATACTGGTGCAGATTCAGATAAAGATGGATTATTAAAAAAAGCTAATGGAGGAATACTATTTTTAGATGAAATCCATAGATTATCTCCTCAAGGTCAAGAAATGTTATTTACTTATATAGATAAAGGATTTTTTAGGGTCCTAGGAGATACTGAAAGTTTAGTACATGTTGAGGTTCAAATAATTTGTGCTACAACAGAAGATCCTCAATCTTTCCTATTAAAGACTTTTACTAGAAGAATCCCTATGGCAATTACTTTACCTTCTTTAAAAGAAAAGACTATAAAGGAAAGGTATTACTTGCTTAGGGAATTTATAGAAAATGAATCTAACAGGGTATCCAAAAGTATATACTTTAACAAAAGTGCTTTAATATCTTTTTTACTATATGATTGTCCGAATAATATAGGACAGTTGAAGAGTGATATACAATTATCTTGTGCTAGGGCATTTTTAAAATTTAAAGCTAAAAGTAAGGATTATATACTTGTAGAACAAGAAGATTTGCATAAAAGAGTAAAATTAGGACTTATGAAGCTCCAAGATTATAGAGATGAAATAGATGAAATCTTAAGTAATATGGGGGATGTTCTAAAGTTTTGTTATGATGACAAGATAAACATTATAGAAGATGAAACCAAACTTGAAGAAATCAAAGAAGGTGCTATGTTCTATGATAGAATAGAAAAGAAAATTGAAGAACTAAAAAAAGATGGAATTGAAGAAAAAGAAATAGCTGAAATTTTAAATATAGATATAGAAAAGTATTTCAGAAAATATATTAGGGATCTTCCAGATAAGTTTAAAAAGGAAGAATTATCAAAGGCTGTAGATAGTGAAATCATAGACTTAGTTGAAGAAATATTATTATATGCTTCAGATAAGCTTAATAGGCAATTTGATATTAGAGTATATTATGGACTTGCTCTTCATATTCAAGGAAGTATAGAAAGAATAAGAAAAGGTATTAAAATATTTCATCCAAAACTTAATTTTATTAGGGGGGAATATGCTAAAGAGTTTATAGTTTCTATGGAAATTGCAACTATGATTGATAAAAAATTTGAAATAGAGATACCTTTAGATGAAATAGGATATATAACTATGTTCTTAGCTACAAATCCTTATGAAAAAGATAGGGAAAATGATGATAGAGTAGCTGTTTTAGTAATTATGCATGGGCATAGTACAGCATCCTCTATGGTTGAAGTGGCTAACTCACTTATTGGTGAAGACTATGTAAGAGCCTTAGATATGCCGTTAAGTATGAAGGCAGAAGATATGTATAGAATAGCAAAAGAAAAGGTTAAAGAGATAGATAATAATAAAGGTGTATTTATATTAGTTGATATGGGATCATTAACTAATTTTGCTGATATGATTAAAGAAGAACTAGATATTAAAGTTAAAACCTTAGATATGGTTACAACACTTTTAGTAATTGAAGCAGGTAGAAAAGCTATTAATGGAAGAAGCTTAAATGAAATATATGAAGCTTGTTTTGAAATAAAAAGATATGGTATTCAAGGATTAGCATCAAAATTTGATAGAAAAGAAAATATAATAGTAACATCTTGCTTTACAGGAGATGGATCAGCTCAAAGGCTTAAGGAAATTATTGAAAATAATATGAATAGTAATTCAAATATTAAAATTTATGCTTTAAATATTATTGATAAGGATGATTTTTATAGTAATTTAGACTCCTTAAGTAAAAAGTATAATATATTAGCTATAGTAGGGGTGATGAATACTTATTATCCTAATATTCCATTTATACCTGCTGCCGATATTTTATCAGGATGTGGGATAGAGGCCTTAGAAAAATTAATAATAGAAGAAGATGAATATTTTAAAATAGTTGAAAGTATGGAAAAACAAATAGAAAATATTGATTCCTATAAGCTTGTTTCAGATATAAGGAGAGCATTAGAAAAAATTGAAGAACATTTAAGTATAAGATTAATTCATGAAGTTAAAGTAGGAATTTTAATTCATACTTGCTTCTTAATAGATAAGCTTTCCAAGGGGGGAAAGGAAACTCCGTTTGTAATGCTAAATGAATTTAGAAATACTAATAACAAGGAATTTATTCTAATAAAACAATGTTTAAAATTATTAGAAGAAAGATATAATATAAACATAGGTGAAAATGAGCTTGCTCATATAGTTAAAATGGTTATAAATAATAAGGTATCTGTGTAATTTGAAAAATTAAAATAAAATAAAATAATAAGTGTGTAATTTATTATTACACACTGATTTTTTTAATATATTAAACTAAAAGGCAGTAATACTGCGCTTTGGATAGAATTTTATTAAAAATAATATTAAATTTAAATTGGCATTAAAATTGCTATATATAATAGTGTAATTAGTTACATAAATTAAGGAGGTTTTTAATATGAAAAGAATATTATTAGTTTGTTCAGCTGGGATGTCAACATCTCTATTAGTTACTAAAATGCAAGCAGCAGCAAAAGATCAAGGTGTTGAATGTTCAATAAATGCTGTAGGTGAAGCAGAATTAAAAAGACATGAAAATGAAATAGATGTATTATTATTAGGACCACAAGTAAGATTCCTATTAAAGAAAATGAAAACTAAATTTGATCCAAAGGGTATTCCAGTTGAGGTAATTAACACTGTTGATTATGGAACAATGAATGGAGCGAAAGTATTAAAACAAGCATTAGATTTAATGAAATAGTAAACAATTAGTAGCATTTATCATAAAAGGAGTGTAACAATGGAAGAAATAATTATGAATTTAATAGTTTTTAGTGGCGAAGCTAGAAGTTACGCGATGGAAGCTATGGAAATAGCAAAAGAAGGAAAGATTGAAGATGCTAAGAAGCTAATAGAAAAATCAAAAGAAACCTTAGGAAGTGCTCATGCAACTCAAACTACATTAATACAAGGTGAGGCTGCAGGCAATAAAACTGAAGTATCTTTATTATTAGTTCATGCTCAAGATCACTTAATGACTTCTATAGTTGTTAAGGACTTGGCTGAAGAAATAATAGCTCTTCATGAAAGGTTAAATAAGGTGGAATGTAAAAATGTATAAGTTGGGTATTTCTATATATCCTAATAATTCAACTATTGAAGAAATTAAGGATTATATTAAGCTTGCTGCTAAATATGGATTTAAAAGAATTTTTACTTGTTTAATATCTGTAGGGGATAAAGATTTAGATTTAGTAATAAATGAATTTAAAGGAATATTAAAAGTAGCAAATGAAAATGATATGGAAGTAATAGCAGATATAGATCCAACTGTATTTAATAATTTAAAAGCATCTATATTTGATTTAAAAGTATTTAAAGATATGGGACTTTCAGGTATAAGGCTAGACATGGGGTTTAGTGGATATGAAGAGTCAGTAATGACTTTCAATGAGTATGGGTTAAAAGTTGAACTAAATATTAGTAATGGAACAAAGTATGTTGATAATATTATTTCTTATAAAGCAAATTTAAACAATTTATATGGATGTCATAATTTCTATCCTCATATTTATACTGGATTATGTTATGATAACTTTATATCAGCTAGTAAGCAATTTAAAGATCTTGGAATAAGAACAGCTGCGTTTGTTAATTCACCATCTGCAAAGTTTGGTCCATGGCCAGTTTCAGAGGGGCTATGCACATTAGAGATGCATAGGGATTTACCAATTGATGTTCAAGCAAAGCATTTATTTGTAACGGGGTTAATAGATGATGTAATTATTGCAAATGCATTTGCATCAGAGGAAGAGCTTGAAGCTTTAAGCAATATTAATAAGGATATGTTAGAATTTAATGTTGAATTAATTGATGACATTAGAGAACTTGATAAGACTATAGTTTTAGATGAATTCCACTTTAATAGAGGAGATGCATCTGAATATATGGCAAGAAGTACACAAAGCAGGGTTAAATATAAGGGTGAAAGTTTTCCACCATATAATGTGGTAGATATAAAAAGAGGGGACATTTTAATAGATTCGGATTTATACACTAGATATGCAGGAGAATTACAAGTTGCATTAAAGGATATGAAAAACACTGGTAAAACAAATGTAGTTGCAAGAATAGTGGAAGAGGAAGTATTCTTATTAGACTATATTAAGCCATGGAGTAAGTTTTCGTTTAAGCTTAAAAAGTAAAATGATTTAGTGTGGAAAGAGGTCTAGCATTAGCTGGATCTTTTTTATTTTATAATTTTTTAGTAATAATATATAATAAAACTTTAATAAAACAATAAATTATAAGAATAAACAAAATTGAGCAATAAATGATTTAAAAAAGATGATTATTTATATTAGAACAAAATATGAGTAAGGTAGAGCTTTGATTTAAGGAGAACAGTTAGGGTATGATAATATAAATATAGGAAATATTGTTAAGTAACTAAAAGA
>JAHAIU010000172.1 GCA_018372555.1 Clostridium sp. | reverse complement strand
GTTATATTAGCTATATCTATTGTTATTGTAACGTTCGCAGCCATATTTATAGGAATATCCTGACTTATTGTTAATATATTCCCCTTATTAAATGCTATACAATCTAAAACCTTTGAAAGTGTTCCAGCTTCATGAGATAAAAGTACTACTAACGTAATTTTCTTACTGTTAATTCCCTCAGCCATAGGAAAAATATAATCTTTATATTTATAAAAAGTGCTTCTACTAATTCCTGTGTTTTTTGTAGCCTCACTTATATCTTTATATTTTCCTGTTAATAAACTCTCTTTAACCTCCAGAACCTTCTTAAACACCTCTGGAATAACCTTATCACTAACTATATAATATTTATCTCCTGCCATATCTACACCACCTAAATAAAAAATAAACTATATATTTATCTATTATATAGCTTATCTTATATAAAATATATAAGTTATATAAGATTTTACATTTTACTTAAATTGTATTTCATTTAACAGATATATAAGATATGAAGTTATCTCAACAACTTATATAAAAATTAAAGAATCGATACTTTTAATTGATGGCTTCTATTTTAAAATTATCTTTCCATCAAAGTTCTATTAAAGTAAAAGATTATATTTTTTATTGAAACATCTATCATTACAGTTTGTTTATATTAATTCTATTGAATTTCCTAATTCTATTTATATAAATTTTAATTAAAGAAACTACAACAGATATTACTCCTCCTAATGCAAAGCATAATTGTATATTATCTAAAAACAATCCAATTAATACTCCAATGCCTACTCCGTAAGCTAAATAAATCGAAAAAATTTTTATTTCATCATCTGATAAAAATAATTTGTCATTCCATTCCATTAACCAATCACTTCCCTCCCTCATTTATATATTCATTATTATAGCTTATTTATCTTCAAAACTAGTTACAAAATTATTACATATAAGTTTATTTTTATTAATATTTTAAGTTATTTATTTAATTTATATTAAGAATCTAAGAACAATAAATATAGATACTATTATAGCAGCCATATCTGCTAATAAAGCTGCCCAAACAGTATGCCTAACTTTCTTTATTTGTATAGCTCCAAAGTAAACTGTAACTGTATAAAAAATAGTTTCTGTAGTTCCCATAATTACTGAAGCTATTAGTCCTATGTAACTATCTGGACCATAATTCTTTAAAATATCTGTCAATATTCCCATTGCCCCACTTCCTGATAAGGGCTTTATAAGCACTAAAGGAATTACCTCTTTAGGTAGCCCAATAACACCAGCAATTGGAGAAATCATATTATTTAATATCTCTAATAACTTAGCTTCTCTAAAAATGTTAACTGCAATTATCATTGCTAATAAATAAGGGAATATATTTATACAAACCTTAAGACCTTCTTTTGCTCCTTCTATAAACCACTCATATACCTTTCTTCCCTTTATCATTCCATAAGTAATTATAATAATTATTATAATAGGTATTATACTTTTAGTAATATATTCAAACATAAACAATCCTCCTAAAAATATCTTTGAAGTAGCTTACAGAGTAATACTCCTGTAACTGCTGCAAATGTACTGGCTATTACAGCTGGTAAAATAATCATTCCAGGATTATTAGAATTATAAGCTGCTCTAATAGAAATAACTGTAGAAGGAACAAGTTGAATACAAGCTGAGTTTAATACTAAAAAAAGAGTCATATCATTTGAAGCTGTTCCTTTATTTTTATTTAACCGATCCATTTCTTGCATTGCTTTTATCCCAAAAGGTGTAGCTGCATTACCCAGCCCCATCATATTAGCAGTTATGTTCATTACTATTGCTCCAAGTGCTTTTTCATCCTTAGCTGCTTCTTTAAAAATAAGCTTTAATATAGGTCTTAGAAGCTTAGCCAGCTTATTAGTAAATCCACTTTTTTCTGCAACTTTCATTACTCCACACCAAAAACACATAAGTCCAACTAATCCAATAATTAATGAAACTGTAGAATCAGCAGAATTAATTACTGCCTTAGAAATACCTTCTCCATTTCCTGTTAATAATCCAACTAAAATCCCTAAAAATATCATTACAAACCAAATATAATTAATCAAATTCTCACCTCTTCACAATTACTCATATAAATATATGACTTGAATATGACTTTTATTAGTGATAGGATAAATATAACTAACAATAATTATGTTTAAACACATAAAGGAGATTAATTATGAAGGAAGAAAACTTAAAAATAGCTCAAAAAGATATTGATGATGCCCTTAAAACTGTTGAAGATATGGTTAATTTTATTGATGAAGCTGACTTATCTAAAGACATATTAAAAGAAAAATTTATTACTTTAACTGAAAAAGTTCAAGAGTTAGAAAACATATTGAAAGTTGAAGGAATACTATAAAAGTATCTTCTACATAACAATTTAAAATTTATAACAGTATTATAAAAGAGGTTGCATGTGCAGCCTCTAATTATTAATTAAAATTTATTCAAATTTGTGAGTTAATATAAAAAAGCAACTTCAAAATGAAGTTGCTTTTTTGACCATAACCTTTTTCAATTAGTTACCCTTCCTAATCAAAAATAATAAATTCTCATATCATAGTTGAATTTGAAAACGTTTGTAAATTATAATTTGATTATATCATGGTTTTTATTACCTTTCAATAAGAAAAGAAAAAAGAAATGCAAAAAATATAATTTAAATACATTTCTTACATTTCTTTCATTTAAATACAAATTATTTCTTGCAACTATCTCTTTCAACTAATAAATAGTCTAATACAAATTGAGATTCTTCTACTTCTTTCTTGTTAAGAAGTTTTATTAGCATTCTCATTGCAACAGACCCCATATCATAACTTGGTTGCTTAACAGTTGTTATCTTAGGATAGAATACTGAAGACATAATATTATCATTAAATCCTATAACGCTCACATCTTCTGGAACTCTTTTTCCATTATCTCTTAATGCATTTATAACACCCATTGCAATTTCATCTGAAGCACAAACTACAGCATCATACTCTTTTTTGCTTGATTCAAAATATTGAACAGCTTCATATCCACTCTTAACTTTTAAACCTTCAGCATATATTAAATCCTCATCAATAGATATTCCATTTTCTTTTAATGCATTTTCATAACCTATGTATCTATCTCTCCAAGCATTCATATTATCTTTCTTAGCTCCAGCAAAGGCTATTTTCTTCATTCCATTATTTAATAAGTATTCAGTAGCCTCTTTTACAGCTTTTATGTTATCTATAGTAACACTTGGTAACCTTTCTTCTTTATCCTTAGTTTCAACTAGAACAGTAGTTACGTTTAATTCATTTATTATCTCTAATGTTTCTTCTTGTAGGGATGAACTCATATAAATAACTCCATCAACCATCTTTTCTTTTAGTACTCTTAAGTATTCTTTTTCTTTTTCAATATCGAAATCAGAATTACATAATATTACATTATAGTCGTAAATATTTGCAACATCTTCAGCTCCTCTAACGATTTCAGGATAAAATCCACTTGAAATATCAGGAACTAATATTCCAACAGTCTTTGTCTTTTGAGTTTTTAAACTTCTTGCTACTATATTAGGTCTGTATCCAAGCTTCTTAATTGCTTCCAGAACCTTCTTTTTCGTGTCCTCGTTTACAACATCTATGTCATTTAAAACTCTGGAAACAGTAGCAATTGAGACTCCCGCCTCTCTAGCAACATCTTTTATTGAAGTAGCCATATATCATCACTCCATTTTTTTATAGTCTTAATCTCATTTTAACAATAATTATACTCTTTGAAAATAGTTTATACAATAATCAATATTTTTCTTTACTATTTATATAAGTTAATTGTGTAATTACCTTAATAAATCATTTTAAGTATAAACTAACTTAATAAAATGCATAAATTTTATTTCAACTTATATATGCTAAAAAGTTAGAAGTCCCCTATTGAAAACTTCTAACTTTCTAAACCATTTATGTCTAGCCAACTACAACTACTGTCATATTTAGCTTTTCACCATTTATAACAGTTTCAGTATAATCAACATCCTCATTTACTGCAATTTCTTGAGTTAATGTTTCCCTCTTTATTACATCTGCATATTTATTGATAACATCAAGTAACATATCATTATTTGCAACAAATAACTTAATCTTATCAGCAACTTCAAAGCCCTTTTCTTTTCTCATGTTTTGGATTTTTGAAATAATTTCTCTTATTTGTCCTTCTTCTTTTAACTCTTCTGTAATAGTAGTATCAAGAACAACTCCAATTTGGCCTTCTCCAGCAAAAGCATATCCTTCTAAACCTTGCATAGTAACTAATACACTTTCACTATTTAATACTATTTCAGTTCCATCAACATTAATAGTTTCAGTCCCACCACTTTGTAGTTTTTGAGCTAATTCCATTTGGTTTCTTGCTGCTATTTCTTTTCTTATTCCAGGAATTAATTTACCATATTGTCTACCTAGTACAGGTAAGTTAGGCTTAATTTCAAAGTTAACATATTGTGATAAGTCAGCTCCAAATTCTACTGCCTTTATGTTAAGCTCATCCTTTATAATATCGCCATAGTAAGTTGGAATAGCATCTGTAGATAATAACATCTTAGAAAGTGGCTGTCTATTCTTAATGTTAGCACCATTTCTTGCACTTCTTCCAAGCTTAACTATTGTATAAGCTAACTCCATTTCCTTTTCTAAGTTCTTATCTATATCCTCTTCACAAACTTCTGGCCATGAACATAGGTGTAAACTTTCTTCTGCTGAATTATCTAAACCTACCACTAAGTTTTGATAAATTTCTTCTGTCACAAATGGTACAAATGGAGCTGCTACCTTTATTAAAGTAGTTAATACTCTATATAGTGTAACATAAGCACCTATCTTGTCATCAGTTAAGTTTTCAGCCCAGTATCTTGCTCTATTTCTTCTTACATACCAGTTTGATAACTCATCTGTAAAGTCTTCTATAATTAAAGCCGCTTGAGTTATTTGATATGAAGCTAAATTTTCATCAACTTCTTTTATTACTGTGTTAAGCTTAGACATTATCCACTTATCCATTACATTTTCTGATTTAAAATCTTTATAATCTAATGGATTAAAGTTATCTAATTCAGCATATAACACGTAGAATGAATATACATTCCATAAAGTACTTAAGAACTTTCTTTGAGCTTCTGAAACATCATCAACAGAGAATCTTGTTGGAAGCCAAGGAGCACTTGCAGTGTAGAAATGCCATCTTGTAGCATCTGCGCCTTGTGAGTCTAATACTTCAAATGGATCTACTACATTTCCCTTTGATTTTGACATCTTTAAGCCCTTCTTATCTAATACGTGGCCTAAAACTATACAGTTTTCAAATGGATTTCTATCAAATATAGCTGTTGAAATAGCTAATAATGTATAGAACCAACCTCTTGTTTGGTCAACAGCTTCTGAAATAAATTGAGCTGGGAAGTTTTCTTCAAATAACTCTTTATTTTCAAATGGATAGTGTAATTGAGCAAATGGCATTGATCCTGAATCAAACCAACAGTCAATAACTTCAGCTGTTCTAGTCATTTCTTTACCACACTTAGAACACTTAAGTTTAACTCCATCTATATATGGTTTATGAAGCTCTATATCATCTGGAACATTAATTCCCTTTTCTTTTAAATCAGCTATACTTCCTACACATTCTCTGTGTCCACACTCACATTCCCAGATTGGAAGTGGTGTACCCCAGTATCTATCTCTTGATATACCCCAGTCAATAACATTCTCTAAGAACTTACCAAATCTACCTGTTCTTATGTTATCTGGATACCAGTTAATTTTATCATTGTTTTCTAAAAGCTTATCTCTAAGCTTAGTCATTTCAACAAACCAGCTTTCTCTTGGATAGTAAAGAAGTGGTGTGTCACATCTCCAGCAGTGTGGATATGAGTGAGTATGCTTTTCAGCTTTAAATAATTTATTATTTTCTTCTAAATACTTAACTATTGATTCATCACATTTCTTAACGAACTTTCCTGCCCATGGAGTTACTTCTTCAACGAAGTTACCGCTAGCATCAACTAAGTTAATAAATCCAATTCCATTTTTCTTAGCAACAATGCTATCATCTTCACCATATGCTGGAGCTATATGAACTATACCAGTACCATCTGATAAAGTTACGTAGTCACCATGAATAACTTCAAAAGCTTTTCCTTCAACTTTTCCAAATGGAAGTAATCTTTCATATTTAGTTCCTAGTAATTCAGTTCCCTTGAACTCTTTT
>JAHAIU010000171.1 GCA_018372555.1 Clostridium sp. | reverse complement strand
CTGAAAAGTAGAGAACTAAAATCTTGCATTTTGTGTGAAGCACTTTCACAGAGAACAGGATGTCTACTCTATCTGAAGGTAAGAATAAATAATTCCAGGCGCGTAGCAGTGCTCAGCTATGAGAGTGTTAGAAATGGTAGCAATAGGTTAAAGTTAAATAATTAAATTATTAGTTTAAAATAATTTATAATACATAAGCTATAAGATGAAATGAATAATACATAAGGTGGAAGATAAGAAAAGCTTATGATATATATAAGAATAAACTATAAATAGAACCTTATTATTAGTGATATAATTTAAGTTAGTAATACATAATAAGAGGTGGAAGATGGAAAAGTTAAAAGAAGTTTTATATGGAGAAATTGAAGGATTTAGAAAAGTAGGACATCAATTTATTAACGGAGAACTTAATTTAATGCAATTTAAGCATGCTTCAGGTGGTTTTGGAGTTTATGCTCATAAGGGTGGAAAAGACTTTATGATTAGACTTAGAATACCTTCAGGAATAACTAATGTTTCAGAGATGAATAAGGTATATGGGTTTACTAAAAAATATGGGTTAGGAACAATTCATTTTACTACTCGTCAAGCAATTCAACTTCATGGATTATCAATAGATGAAATTTGTGATTTGATGAAAGAAGCATTAGATAATAATATTTACACTAGAGGAGCAGGTGGAAATTTTCCTAGAAATGTTGCTATTTCTCCATTATCAGGTGTGGAAAAGGGGGAAGCATTTGATGTTACGCCATATGCAGTTGAGGTAGGAAATTATTTTCTAGAACGAATATACACATATAAATTACCTAGAAAGCTTAAAGTTTCATTTTCAAGTAATGAAAAGGATGAAGCACACTGTACTGTACAAGATTTAGGATTCCTTGCAGTAAATAAGGATGGTAAGGAATATTTTGAAGTGTATTTAGGTGGTGGACTTGGTCAAAATCCTAGAAAAGCTGTTAAGCATAGAGAGTTAATTGAGCCTAAGGAAGTCTTATATTACGTTGAAGCTATGGTAAGACTATTTATGGCTGAAGGAGACTATACTAATAAAAATAAAGCTCGTGTTAGATATATAGTTGAGAGATTAGGTGAAGAAGAGTTTTTAAATTGTTACGAAAAACATGTTAAAGAAGTTAAGAATGATAAGAGTTTAGCAATTGAAGTTAAACCTAAAGTTTATAATAAAAAAGGAATAAAAACTAATGTAGAAAATTCAAGATTAGTTGAACAAAAGCAAGAAGGATTATATAGTATTTATTTACATCCAATCGGTGGTCAGTTATTAGTTAAAGATTTAAGAATTATTCTAGATTTAATTGAAAAATTTGAAGATGTTGAAATAAGACTTTCAATGAGTGAAGGTGCGTATTTTAGAAATTTAAATGGTACAGAAGCTGAAGAACTACTAAAATTAACTGAAGAAATGAGTGCTAAAACTGATTTTGAACAAAGTGTTTCTTGTATAGGAGTACCGACATGTCAAGTTGGATTGTGTAATAGCCAAGGAACATTACATGATGTTCTTAATTATTTCAAGGACAATAATGGTAGACTAGATATATTACCTAAAATACATTTCTCAGGATGTGGAAACTCTTGTGGAGTACATCAAATAAGTGGAATAGGTTTTACAGGTAAGAAAAAGAGAGTTGGAGATGTAGTTGAAGAATGCTTCACTTTATTTGTAAATGGAGCCTATGGTATTGAAAAAACTAGGCTTGGAGAACCTTATGCAGATATACAAAGCAGTAGAATTCCTGAATTTTTATTTAGGCTTTCTAAGAAGGTTGAAGAAAGTGGAATAAGCTTTGAAGAATATTTAACTAATAAGGCAGATGAATTTAAGGGTTTAGTAGAAGAATACTCTGTTTAATTAATAATAGTCTTAAATTAATACTAAAGTTTTGGATAAGAAATATTTGCGAATAATAATTATTAGTAGTATAATAAAAATATATTATTTTATGAGAAATATGGAAAAGATAAAATAGAAGTTTTAATTTAGGAGGAATAAAAATGACAGTTGTTAAATTTCAAGGTTCACCAATTACGTTAGAAGGAAAAACTGTATCAGTTGGAGATAAATTGCCAAGTTTTAAAGTTGCTACTAATGATTTAGGAGAGTTTACAGAAAAAGATTCTAAGGGAGTTAGAGTGTTTTTAACAGTTCCATCAATCGATACGCCAGTATGTAATATGGAAGTTAAAAGGTTCAATGAACAAATTGATGCTTTAGAAGGGGTTACTTGTTACACTGTATCAATGGATTTACCATTTGCACAAAGTAGATGGTGTGCTTTAGAAGGAGTAGAAAAAGTAAAGACTTTATCTGATTATAAGGATAGAAGTTTTGGAGCTGCTACAGGTACTTATGCTAAGGAATTAGGATTACTTACAAGAGCATCATTCGTAGTTGATTCAAATGACGATGTAACTTTTGTTGAATACTTAGAAGAAATGACTAATGAACCAAGCTATGAAAAGATTTTAGAAGCGGCTAAAGTAGCTAAATAATTTCTAGTCTATAACAAGCTGTAGTATTAACTGTTGAATAAACAGCTAATACTACAGCTTTAATTTTTTGTTTTAATTAATAAAGGCTAGAGATAAAACAATACTAGACAGAAACTTAACATAAGTGTAAAATATTAAATTAGTCAAATATATCTGAAAGGACTGATTATTTAATGGAAGGAACATGGATTGAAGTTAGAGTAATTACTAAAAGTGAAGCTCTAGAGCCAGTTTCAGGCATTTTTTATGGATTAGATTGTAAGGGAGTTGCAATTGAGGATCCTAATGATATCTTAGAAAGAGAGCAAGGACCTTTAACTTGGGATTTTGCTGATATTAATGTTTTAGAACATAAAGGTACAGTAGCTGTTGTAAAAGCATATTTTGCTGAAGAAGATGATATAGAAAATATATTAAATTATGTAAATGAAAAAATTGAAGAGTTAAAATCAATTGGCTTAGACTTAGGAGAAGCTAAGGTTGAAAGCGAAAAGATGTATGAAGAAGACTGGGCTAATAATTGGAAGAAATATTATAAGCCAACTAAGGTAGGAGAAAGAATAGTAGTTAGACCTATATGGGAAGAATATAAAGAAGAAAATGATGAATTAGTATTAGTTTTAGATCCAGGTATGGCTTTTGGAACTGGTACTCATGAAACTACTAGAATGTGTATTCAATCATTAGAAAACTATGTTAAGGAAGATAGCGTAGTATTTGATGTAGGATGTGGTTCAGGAATACTTGCAATTGCAGCAGCTAAATTAGGTGCTAAGAAAGCTGTTGGAGTTGATTTAGATCCAGTAGCAGTTGAATCTGCTAAGGAAAATGTAGGTTATAACAATTTAGATAATATAGAAGTTTTATATGGAAACTTAGTAGAAGTAATAGATGGAAAAGCAGATATAGTAGTTGCCAATATTATAGCTGAAGTTATATGTATTTTAACAGAAGATGTAAAGAGAGTACTTAAAGATGATGGTTACTTTATAACATCTGGAATAATTCATGATAGGGTAGATATGGTTACTAAAAAGCTAGAGGAAACTGGCTTTGAAGTTATTGAAATAAATAAAGATGGGGAATGGAACTGTATAGTTGCCAAAGTAAAATAGGTTTTAAGGAGAGTTTTCAATGCATAAGTTTTTTACTCCTAAAGAAAATATAATAGATAATCAAGGTAAAATTTTAGGTGATGATGTAAAGCACCTATATAAAGTATTAAGGTTAAATGAAGGGGATAAAATTGTCTTAAACAATTGTGAAGGTGACGAGTTTTTAGCAACTATAAGAGAAATAACTAAACAAGAAGTAATCTTAGATATTGAAGAAAAGTTAGAAATCAATAATGAAAGTTCAATAAAGATTTATCTTTATCAAGGCTTACCAAAGGCTCAAAAGATGGATTTAATAGTTCAAAAGGGGACAGAACTAGGAGTTGCTGAATTTATACCTACTTTAACAGATAGAGTAGATATAAAGCTTAAGGGTGAATTTAAAAAGCTAGATAGATTAAATAGGATTGCGTTAGAGGCTGCAAAGCAAAGCAAAAGAAGTATAATTCCAAAGGTTTTAGAGCCAGTGGATTTTGAAACAGCTTTAAATAATCTTAAAAACTTAGATTTAGTTATAGTTCCTTATGAAAATGCTGAAAATTTCGGAATTAAAACACTGTTTAACAATGAAAAAATTGATATATCTAGTATAAAAACTGTTGGAATATTAGTTGGTCCAGAAGGTGGATTTGAATTAGAGGAAATAAATAAGCTAAGAGAAAATGGTGCTTATATAGTAACTTTAGGAAGTAGAATCTTAAGAACTGAAACAGCTGGTTTTGTGGCTACTTCTTTAGTTCAATATGAGCTTGGAGATTTAGGAGGAAGTAAATAATGAAAGTTGCATTTTCAACTCTTGGATGTAGAGTTAATGTATATGAATCTGAGGCAATGGTAGAAAAATTTATTAGAGAAGGCTATGAGGTTGTAGAAGCAAGTGAAGTAGCTGATGTATATGTAATTAACACATGTACAGTAACTAATATGGGAGATAAAAAATCTAGACAAATTATTAGTAGAGCAAGAAGATTAAATGAAGATGCTATTATAGCAGTAGTTGGATGTTACTCTCAAATTGCTCCAAAAGAAGTTTCAGAAATACCTGGAGTTGATGTAGTTCTTGGAACTAGAAATAAGGGTGATGTAGTATATTATGTAAACAAGGCTAGGGATGAGGGGAAATCTCAAGTTCATGTTGAAGGTGTACTTAAGAATAAAAAGTTTGAAGAGCTTAATATAGAAGAATACCAAGATAAGACTAGAGCCTTCTTAAAGATTCAAGATGGATGTAATAGATTTTGTGCTTACTGTATAATACCTTATTCAAGAGGTTCTGTATGTTCAAAGGATCCTAAAAAGGTAATAGAGGAAGTAAATAAATTAGCTGAACATGGATTTAAAGAAATTATTTTATCAGGAATTCATACAGCTTCTTATGGACTAGACTTAGAAGGGAATGTCAATTTAATTGATATTATAGAGGAAATAGAAAAGGTAGAGGGAATTGAAAGAATCAGAATAGGTTCAATTGAACCAGCTTTCTTTACTCCTGAAGTAATTGAAAAGATTAAGGGGTTTAAAAAGCTATGCCCTCACTTCCATTTATCCCTTCAAAGTGGTTGCAATGCAACTCTTAAGAGAATGAATAGAAGATATACAGCAGAAGAATATGCAGCATCAGTTGAACTTTTAAGACAAACTTTACCTGATGTTTCAATAACTACTGATGTAATTGTTGGATTCCCAGGAGAAACAGAAGAAGAGTTTAATGAAACATATGAATTCTTAAAAAATATTAAGCTTACAAAAACTCATATATTTAAATATAGCCAAAGAAAAGGAACAAAGGCAGCTGATATGCCAGACCAATTAGATGGAACTATAAAAGAAAAAAGAAGTAAAATTTTAATTGAATTAAGCAATAAAAATGAAAAAGAATTTATAGAAAAGTACATCGGTAAAGAAATGGATATTTTAGTAGAAACAGAGCTTAAGAATGAGCCTGGAGTATATGAAGGATATACAAGAAACTATATCAAAGTACATGTACCTTGTGCATGTGCAGATGTTACTGGTAAAATAGTAGATATAGAAATAACTGAAGCAAAAGAAGAATACGGAATAGCGAAGTTAATGTAAAATTAAAAGTGTAGTTACATTAATGAAAAATGTATAATGAAGGAAATGGTTTAGCTAAAGCCAACCTAAATTCCTAATTGTAAAGGTGGTGAGTTTATGAGTTGTATTTTTTGTAAAATATTATCTGGTGAAATTCCAAGTAAAAAGCTTTATGAAGATGATAAAGTATTAGCTTTTTATGATATTAGTCCTGAGGCTCCTGTTCACTTTTTAGTAATACCTAAGGAACATATTAAGAGTGCTAATGAAATAAATGAAATAAATGCTAGTATTATTTCACATATATTCATAGTTATTAATAAATTAGTAAAAGAACTAAATATAAATGAAACAGGTTATAGAATAGTTAATAACTGTGGAAAAGATGGAGGTCAAACTGTTGATCACATACATTTCCATGTTCTAGGTCAAAGGGATTTGAAATGGCCACCAGGCTAAATTGTTTGTTACAAATAGTTGACTTTAGGGTGTACCTATTGTATAATATAGCGTGTGTTATTAAGCCCGTAGCTGAGTTAAATTAATTAATTTGAGCTAGCGGAGGGAGGGATAATAGATGTCAGAAATAAAA
>JAHAIU010000170.1 GCA_018372555.1 Clostridium sp. | reverse complement strand
TGATAAAATCTATTGAAACTCAGCTCGCCTGAGTTTCTTCCTTCAGTAGACCAGCACACCCCAGATTAAATACAACAAAAGAACTTTATACATTCTTATGCGGTGGGCTGACTTGGAGCTTGCGACGGAAGCCTGAGCATAAAATGTATAAAGTTCTTAGTTAATTAATTATATAAATAAATTTACGTTGGAAGAATTTGCTTCTCCTAAGTAGTATCCCACTCCACCATAAGTTATTCCATCTATTAATTCTTCTTTCTTTATTCCCATTACATCCATAGACATTGTGCAGGCAACTATTTCTATTCCATTTTCTATAGCTGCTGTCATTAAGTCTTCTAAGGATTGGATATTTTTATTTTTCATGACACCTCTTATCATTTTAGCGCCCATTCCACCCATGTTCATTCTTGATAAGCCAAGCTTTTTGCTTCCTCTTGGCATCATCATTCCGAAGGCTTTTTCTATAATGTTTTTAGGTGTATTAACTTTTTCTGGCTTTCTTAAAATATTTAATCCCCAGAAGGTAAAGAACATTGTAACTTTTTTCCCCATTGTAGCTGCACCATTTGCTATTATAAATGAAGCAATTGCTTTATCTAAATCTCCACTAAATACTACCATAGTTTGTCCGTTATTGTTTTCTACTATTGTATTTGATGAGGAAGATGCTAATGCTTTATCTTCTGTTCCTGAATTTCTATTAACTTCAGAAATCCCATCTCCACTACCTTTTAAAATAGTAGCTTCTATTATACCTTTATTCTTTTCAATATCTAAAAGCCTATTATTAGTTATTTTAGTCCATGCTTCTATATCTCTGTAGAAGCCTTCATCTGATGCTCTAACCTTTAATACTTCTCCCTCTTCCATCATATCCATCATTTGTTTTACTTGCATTAATGGTCCTGGACAAGATAATCCTGTAGCATTTAATTCTCTAATTTTATCTACGGCAACTTCTTTCATTGCTAAATCTTCACTCCTATTGCTAATACTATTATTTAAATCCTTAGCCTCATACTTCCAGTTAACATAACTCTTATATCCACCATTTAAATTTTTAGCCCTGTATCCATAAGCTTTTAAAATTCTAACAGCAATGTATCCTCTTATACCAACTGCACAATAAACTATTATTTCCTTATTCTTATCTAATTTATCTAGATTTTTTCTTAATTCATTAACTGGTATATTTATTGAATTTTCTATACTTCCTAAAGCTACTTCTGATTCATCTCTTGTATCTAATAATATTTGCTTATCTAGATCTATATTTTCTAAATCTTCTATGTTAATTATATCTACTAATTCCTTAGCTTCATTTTCTGCTATAAAGCCTGCCATATTAGCTGGTGATTTAGCTGATAAAAATGGAGGTGCATATGCTAAGTCTAAATCTTTTAAATCCTCCATAGTGCCTCCAAACTTAATAGTAGTAGCAATTACATCTATAAATTTATCTACACCTTCATAGCCTAATACTTGTACTCCTAATAATTTACCATTTTCAGCATCATATAATACCTTAATGTTTAGGTTAGTTGCATCTGGATAATAACCAGCATGGCTTAAAGGATGTAAATAAACCTTCTTATAATTTACATTGTTTTTCTTTAAAGCTTTTTCATTATTCCCTGTTGCAGCCGCTACCATATCAAATATCTTTATTATTGCTGTTCCAAGGCTTCCCTTATATTTAGCTTCATGTCCTGAAATATTATCTGCTATTATTCTTCCTTGCTTATTAGCTGGTCCTGCTAGAGGAATATAAGCTTCCTTTCCACTTACTATATCCTTTACTAATACTGCATCTCCTGCTGCATATACTCCTTCAACACTTGTTTCCATTTTTTCATTTACAAGTATATGACCTCTTTCTCCAAGGTTTATTCCACTATCTCTTATAAAACTTGTATCTGGAGACACCCCTATAGCTGAAATAACTATATCAGTCTCTACTTCTCTATTATCTTCAAGTACAACCTTAACTGTAGATTCCTCATCTTTAAAAGCTACTACTTTCTTATTTAGAATTATGCTTACCTTATTATCATTTAATTCTTTTTCTATTAATCTAGAAAATTCATCATCAAAGTTAGATAAAAGATGTGGAGCTGCTTCTACTATAGTTACATCTAATCCTTTATGCCTTAAGTTCTCAGCCATTTCTATACCAATAAATCCGCCACCAATAACTACAGCTGACTTCATATTAGAATTAATTGAATACTCTTTTATCTTATCAACATCTTTTACATTTCTTACAGTAAAGACTTTATTGCTATCAATGCCTGGAATATTGGGTTTAATAGGCCTTGCTCCAGGTGCTAAAATTAAATAATCATATTTTTCTTCATACTCTTTATCAAAGGATTTTACCTTAACCTTTTTCTCATTAGTATCTACAAAAACAACTTCACTATTAACCCTAACATCAATATTAAATCTATCTTTCATTTTTTCAGGAGTTTGTAATAATAAACTTTCTCGCGTCTTTATAACTTCTCCAATATAATAAGGTAATCCACAGTTAGCAAAGGAAATATGCTCACCCTTTTCAAAAATTACTATATCTAAATCTTCCTTTAATCTCCTAATTCTTGCAGCAGCAGAAGCCCCACTTGCTACTCCCCCTACTATTAATACTTTTTTATTCATTAAATTTCCTCCTAAAATATCATTTATATTATTATATCATTATATTCAAATATTTAAATATATATTTTATAAAAAAAGCATCTTAAAATTTTATAATAAACAGTAATATTACTTATATGATATCTTTACTCTCATATTAAGTAATATAAATAATAAATTTCTTGATACTTTCTTTTGCTACTTATATTCATTTAAAAAACTTTTTTACCTAATCTACTTTTATTACTTGTTAAAAATGAAATTATTCAATTATTAAGGATTTAATTATTCCTTCTACTCTTTTGTCTACTACTTCATAAACTATTTCAAGACCATTTCTTTCACCTTTAATAATTCCTATGCTTTTTAACTTTTGCAAGTGTTGTGAAATAGTTGATTGAGGCATTCCTAAACAGCTATGCATATTTGTTACATTACAGCATCCCTTTTCTAAAAGGTTTTTAACTATACAGATTCTTACTGGATGTGCTAATACCTTTAAAAATTCTGCTACTTCTTCGTATTGTTTATAATTACTATCCACCATACCACCTCATTTATGACTTTCCCTTTTAACATCATTTTATTCTTATATTCAAATTCTAAAGCATTGTTAATAATTTGTCAAGTTACTTAGTAAATCCAATTCTTAATTTTTATTTTTCCCCTACCAAGTTCTAATATTCCTCTTTTTTCAAGGGACTTAAGACTTCTACTTACTACCTCTCTTGAAGATCCTATATCAGCTGCAATTTTTTCATGAGTTGTATAAATTATCTTACTACCATTGTTATTAGCCATTGTAGTCTTAAAATAATCTATTATTCTATTTTCTATACTATCAAAGGTAACCTTTTGAAGTCCTTCAACAACATTTTCAAACTTATTATATAAGTTCTTAAATATATACTTTAAAAAACTATTGTTATTAAGTAAATATTTCTTAAATAAATCCATAGGAAGTACTGCAATTAAAGCATTTTCTTCTACTTCTGCAAAAGATACTTCATCAGTATCAGTTAGTGCACAAAGAATAGTATTAAAGCAGTTATCCCCTTTTCCTAGCCTATAAAGGGTAATTTCTTTTCCATCATCACCTAATTTATATACTCTAAGCCTTCCTTCTAATATAAAAGAAAATCCTATACAACTAACTTTGTTATCAAATACATTTTGTCCTATTTCATAATTATTTAAAATTATTCTCTCAGAAAAAGTACTTAATACTTCTGTATCTAATTCATTTAAAAATGGATAACTCTTACATATATCTTTTATTTTGACCATATTTCACCTACACAATTGAATCATTTAAATTACTTTCTAAATAAAAAAAGTAAAACTACCTTAATTGTAGCTTTACTCTTTTTAATAATCAATAGTTCCTATATATAAGTTACTGAAATAATAATATCTCTTAAATATTATTTGTATAGAATATATCTCTATAAAAGTTAAAATATAATATACAACTTATATTGTACTTTAAAGCCCTAATAAGCGATCAATTTGTCTCTTATCAAATCCAACTACTATATTACCATTTATATCTAAAACAGGAACTCCCCTTTGTCCACTCTTTGCTACCATTTCCATAGCTCCTTGTCTATCGTAAGAAACATTTACTTCTTCATATCCAACATGGTTACTTCTTAAGTAATTCTTTACCTTTGTACACCATGGACATGTATTGCTTGTATATACTTTTATATTATTCATTTTTAAATTCCTCCGTATCATAAATTCTATTATGATATAAGTATATTCTTAAGCACCCTTTTTGACTGTAACAAAGTCACAAAATAATTAAGAATGAATTGTTAAATAATTAAAAAGTTCTGCACTAAATGATGTAGTTAGGAAAATCTAAATTAAAATATTAGTCGTTGATCTTCTCTAAAGTTATAGGAAATAATCTTATTTAAAAGACAGCTACAACTAAAAATAAGTATACAAAAAATCCAATAGTACTAATTATATGAAGTTTTTTCGAAATTCCTCTCTTTTTCATTAAAAAATATCCTGTAACTCCAATAGATAGCATAACTAAAGTAAAACCAATATATTTAATAAAATCTTCAGTTCCTATCTTTTGAAATAAAGCCAAACACATAGCTACTACAGATAAAGTACCAACAGCAATATGAGCTTTTCTATAATTGAACTTTCTTATTTTAAAAAGCTTTGGTATATAATAAACAATAAGTGCTAACATAAATAAATTTGATGATATTCTTTCCATGTTTCCTCCAATTACAGTTCCTCTTTAAGTTTTCTAATTGCTTTTTCTTCTGGTGAAATAGTCTTTATTCTGAAAATAAAGTAATAGAATTTACATAGAATAAGTAAAACTATAACACCCTTCATAATTAAACTATCTATAAATATTAATGGAAATGCTAACATAAAATCAGCAAATGCTAATAAAGTAACCTTTTGTTTTAATGTCATTGCTCTTTCATTTACAAAGGATTCTAAATGATTTTTATATAGCTTTGTATTTATAAACCAATTATTAAATCTTTCAGATCCCCTTGCAAAACAATAAGATGCAAGAAGTAAAAATGGTGTTGTTGGCAATATAGGTAATGCCACTCCTATGGCCCCTAATACTACTGCTATAAGACCTACTGTTATATAGATATATTTTTTAATAGACTTCATAATAATTCCCCTTTTTTATTAATAATTTTCCACATATAGATTTCATTGAGTTCTAATAGCAACTAAAAAGCCCTGATAATATTATTTAATATTTACCTAACTTCTAAAGAATTAAAAACTTAAAGACTTAAAAATAAATTACTTAAAATCTATAAACTTAAAATTAATGAGTAGATGAATAAAAATGCTAATTATAAAATTGAATTAAAAATTTATTATAACTCTCAATATCTAACTAAGTCTCAATATTAGATTAAAGTGATTTAAAATAAACTAACTAAAACCTTTAATTTTCAAAACTCATCCATAAGTTTTTCCCTTAATTGTTACCTATTAATTGCCTAATACGTCATATGTCTAAATAATTCTATTGGATTGTATATAAGAAGCCTTGGACCTGAGAATCTCATAACTTCCTTAACCTTATCCTTCATATCCTTCTTATAGCAATGTATTGGACACTTTGCACAGGTGCTTTTTTCTTCACCAAATTTGCAATAGCTAAGTCTTTTATGAGCATATTCTAATAACTCCTGACATTCCTCACATAATTCTTTATTCTTATGCTTTTTCTTACAATAAATATTTATCATAAGCTCAATAGTTCTCTTTTCTCTCTCAATTTTAGTCATATATCCCACTCCTACATTTATATTAGTAAAATATTAATGTTTATTTTAAATATATCTTTGTAGATACTGATAATCATTATCATTGAATCTTTTTAAATAAGGGGCTGTCGCACAAACAGCCCAAGTTAAGAATTAAAAATTAATTTCTTTTCAAAACTCCTTCGGGAGTTTTTTCATTAATTTTTCATTATTAATTTTTCATTGTGCGACAGCACCTTATTTCTTATGCTAGTTCAATTTTCTTATTTTCTAATTTATAAACCTTATCGCATATAGCAGTTGTAGACTTTCTATGTGAAATAAGAATTATAGTTTTATCTTCACAGTTTTCCTTAATAGACTTAAGTATTTCACCTTCATTTAGAGCATCTAAATTA
>JAHAIU010000169.1 GCA_018372555.1 Clostridium sp. | reverse complement strand
CAGAATCCTTTGTTTTTGCAAATAAAAACTGATTATAAAGAAATTTTTAGAGCAGTAGAAAAAGCATGTAGTATTTTTGAAGAGGAATTTTCAATTACAGTTAATGAGCAAGAAGTATCATATATGACAATATATTTTGTAGCTGTTTTGGAAAATGAAAACAATAAATATATAAAGAAGAATAAAGTGGCTGTTGTTTGTGTAGAAGGTTTAGCTATTTCAAAGAATCTTTCAATATCACTTAAAAATTTATTTGATGTTGAAGTAACAGCAGAAATGTCAGTAAGAAATTTAAATGAAAGAATCATTGCTGAGAATGATTATATAATATCTACAATCGATGTTCCAAACATAGGAAGTAAATTGATAAAGGTTTCTAATGATTTAAGTCAAGATGATATAGAGATACTAAGTCAAAAGTTTTCAAATAAAGTAAATACAGATATAGATCTAGTAAAGATTGAAAGAATAATGAATTCAATTAAGAAATGGTGTGATATTAAAGATTTAGAAAGCCTACAATATGAAGTATTTCAAGCAATGTTTGAAAAACCAAAAACTATAGAAACTGAAGTAGAAACTAAAACAATGAATTTTAGTAGGGAACTTATTGAGATGTGTAGTGATGTTACTTCATGGGAAGAGGCTGTTAAAAAATCAGGAAATTTATTGATTAAAAAAAATTATATAAAAGAATCGTATATAAATAAAATAATACAAAACATAAATGAATTTGGCGGATACATGATAATTTCACCAAGAGTTATGTTAGCTCATGCAGGAATAGAAGATGGAGTAAATGAAAATTCTATTAGTATTTTAAGTTTGAAAAATGGTTTTAAATTAAAAAATCAATTTGATTTACCTATTAACTTAGTTATCACAATGGCTGTAACAGATGAAAAATCTCACTTAAAATTCTTAAAAGAATTAGTTGAATTTATGAATGATATAAATAATACAAAAAGATTATTAGAAATTGACAATATAAATGGAATATATACAATGATTAAAAATAATATAAAATTTTAGGAGGTTGTGTTATGAAACTAGCAGTACTTGGAGGAGGAGGAGTTAGAGCTCCATTTCTAATTAAAACTTTAGCTATAAATGCAAGAAGTTTAGAGATTGATGAAATATGTTTAATGGATATAAATGAAAAGAAATTAAATATTTTTGGGCAAATTGCCGTTGAGATTGGGAATAGAATAGATTCTGATTTAAATATTTATACAACAACAGATAAAGTAAAGGCATTAAAAGATACTGATTTTATAATTACTACTTTACGTGTTGGTGGAGATGAAGGAAGATACTTTGATGAAAAATTGGCACAAAAATATGATGTTTTAGGGCAGGAAACAACTGGAGTTGGTGGATTTGCGATGTCACTGCGCTCTATTCCAGCACTTAAGGAATACTTAGATTTAGCAAAGAAAATTTCTAAACCAGATGTTAAAGTGTTTAATTTTACAAATCCATCTGGATTAGTAACTCAAGCATTAATCAATGATGGATATACAAATATATATGGAATTTGTGATGGACCTACTTCTTTTGTTCGTCAGCTTGCAGAAATGATGAATACTGATGTTAAAAATTTCAATGCTACATGTTATGGATTAAATCATTTATCTTTTTATAGAGATTTTAAAATTAATGGTCAAGATGTAACTAAAGAGGTATTGGAAAATGCTAATTTATTTAAAGATACTGAAATGAAAGTATTTGATGAAGAAATAGTTCCATTACTTGATGATGAACTACCAAATGAGTATTTATATTTCTTCTTCTACAATAATAATGTTATTGAATCAATAAAGAAAACAGGATTTGCTAGAGGAGAGTTAATTAAGAATATAAATAATAAAATGATTAATGAACTTGAACCTATATTAGATGAAAGTTTAGAAAATCGTTTTGCAGTATATATTAAGCATTTAATGGAAAGAGAGAATTCTTATTTTGCTATAGAATCTAATGGAAAGCGTAATAACCATTATGAAGAAGTATCATTACAAGATTTTTTAGATGCTCCTGATAAAGGTGGATATGCAGGAGTTGCATTAAATATTATTCGTGGATTGCAAGGAAAAGATGCTATTCCAATGACAATTTTAGTTCAAAATAAGGGATATATAAAGGAATTAGAAGATGACGATATTATTGAAATAACTTGTGACATGAAGAATGGTGAAATAAGACCAAGAAGTGTAGATAACATTCCTCAAGTTCAAATGAATTATATTCATACAATAAAGCTATTTGAGAGATTAACAGTTGATGCTATTAAAGAAAAAAATAAAGAAAAGGCGATAAAAGCATTAATGGTACATCCTTTAATTAATAGTTATTCTAGAGCTAATAGTTTGCTTGAAGATTTATTGAATGAATATAAAGAGTATACTGGAGAATGGAAATAATGAAGGTAGAAAAATTTAATGACTATGATGCATTATCAGTTAGACTAGGAGAAATTATTATTGAAAATTTAAAAGAAGAGGGATGTATTACTTTACCTTCAGGGGATACGCCTTTAAAGGCATATAAATATGTTGCAGAACAATATAAATTAAATCCATTTGAGATTAAAGCAACTATTTTTGGATTAGACGAGTGGGTCGGCTTAGATGAAAACGATTATGGAAGTTGTCAATACTATATGCATAAAGACTTATACAGCAAATTAAATTTAAAAAAGGGACAAGTTGTTGAGTTTAATGCGAAAGCTGATGATTTAGAAAATGAATGTGAAAAAATGAATAAAGCTGTTAAACAATTTAATAACTTCAAATTAGTAGTTTTAGGGATAGGAATGAATGGACACCTAGGACTAAATGAACCAGGAATTTCTTTTGAAAATTATGCTCACGTAGTTAATTTATCTAAAACAACTAAGGTAGTAGCACAAAAATATTTTAATGATAGTCAAGAGTTAGAGAAAGGAATAACCCTAGGAATTAAGAATTTTATTGAAGCTGATAAATTAATTTTAATAGCATCTGGAAGTAAAAAGAAAGAAATTGTTAAAAAAATTATAGAAAGTGATGTGTGTGAGCAAATACCAGCAACCTCAGCAAAGTTGCATAAAAATAGTGTTTTAATGGTTGATAGATCATGCATTGATTAGGAGGAATTGTACTATGAATACTGAACAAATATGTTTTAAAATTATATCTCTTGCTGGTGAAAGTTTTAGCAAAATGGCAGAAGCATTAGCAGCTGCTAAAAGTAAGGACTTTAAAAAATCTGAAGAATTACTAGAGGAATCAAGAGAAGTTTTGCATAAAGCACATGAAATACATGCAGAATTATTGACAGCAGAAGCAAATGGAAATAATCCTGAAATTTCTGTTTTATTAGTTCATGCACAAGATAATTTAATGAATACAGTTTTAGCAGAAACGTTTTTTACAGAAATGATCCAAATATATAAGGATAAATAAGGAGTGGATATATTATGGGAAATAAAATAAGTATTTTACTAGTTTGTAACTTAGGTGCTTCAACAGGAATAATGGTTGCAAAAATGAGAACTATAGCTGAAAAAAGTGAAAAATTAAAAAATAGAGAAGTAGTTATTGATGCAAGACCAGCTGGAGATCTTAAAGAGTATGTAAAAAAATACGATTGTGTATTAGTAGGACCACAGATGAAACATAAATTTAATGATTTAAAGAAAATTTGTGATTCATATAATAAACCAATTGATCTCATTAATACTGAAGATTATGGAATGGCAGATGGAGGGAAAATACTACTACAAGCATTACGTGTAATTTCTAATAGTAAAAAGATATAAAGAAGGTGAGGTATTAAGATGGAGAAGTTTGTTAGTAAGTTAGAACAATATGTTGGACCAATTGCCAATAAAATTGAGAGCCAAAGACATATTTCAACTATTAAAAATGGAATGATAAGTTTAATGGCTGTATTAATGGTAGGCTCCATTGGAATGATAGTTTCAGGAATAGGAACATTTTTTCCAGCGGATAGCTCAGTAGGAGTGTTTTTTTCAGAATACTCAGCAATTTTAAATATACCATTTCAATTTACTTATGGCGTATTGTCTATTTATGCTGCTATATCAATTGCATTTTATCATGCAAAACAACTAGATATACCACCTTTTCACTGTATAATTGCTGGGGTGTCAGCAACATTAGTTTTAAACACTAAAGTTGTGGATGGTGTTTTAGATACGACATTTTTAGATTCTAGAGGATTATTTGTTGCTATATTTGCATCCTTATTAGCAGTTGAATTCATGAATTTTGCTGTTAAGAAAAAATTAACTATTCGTATAAAAGGATTGCCAGATATGATTGGGAAAACCTTTGAATCAATAGTTCCATTACTTCTAGTGATAGTTGTGTCAGCATTAATATCTCAATTAAGTATTAATTTAGCTAATGGTCAAATTATTCCAGAGTTATTTACAACAATGTTGGCACCAGCAGTAACTGGTATAGATTCAGCATGGGGAGTCTTTGCTGTAGTATTCTTAGAAATGCTATTCTGGTTCTTTGGATTAAATGGATATGCAATTTTAGTAGGATTTACTTTACCATTTATGACTCAATATGTTGCAGCTAATGCTGCTGCCTTCCAAGCAGGTGCGGAGGTTTTACCTCATGTATTTACTGAAGCATGGTGGGGAACTATTGCAGCAGCCACAGGATCAGGGGTTACAGGTGCAATAGCGATATTAGGTTTAAGAAGTAAGTCAAAACAACTAAATGCAGCAGGAAAGGCTTCAATAGTTCCAGCGATTTTCAATATTTCAGAGCCGGTAGTATATGGCTTTCCGGTTGCATTTAATCCATATTTTTTCATTCCATTCGTAATTGGAACACCGTTATTATCCGTTTTTAGTTACTTTATATTTAGATTAGGATTTATTCGTCCACCAGTGGCACAAGTTGGAGGAATGCCAACACCAATTGCTCAATATTTAATTACATTAGATTGGAAAGCGCCTATATATGCAATATTAGTAATTGCTATTGCCGTAGTTATGTATTATCCTTTCTTCAAGATGTATGAAAAGAGTGTAGTAGAGAAGGAAAAAGAATTAGCTAAAAAAGACGAAAGAAATTTTGATGATGATTTAGATTTTGATTTCTAATTATATTATTAATGAGAACTGCTTATATTCTAACTAAAGAAAAGAGCAGTTTTTATTATGATATTTTGTATATCAAAAAACTTAAAATAATTTATTAAAGATGACATTATGGAGTGATAAGGATGAACTTAACCAATAAAAAAAGAATATTAGTATTTATATCGGGAATGGTTATTTTAACATTAGGAGCAGCATTTACAATAAAAGCTGATTTAGGAGTAGGTTCATGGGATTCAGTAAATGTAGGGTTAAGGGATAAATTCGGATTATCTATTGGGACTTTTGCTTTTATAATTGGAATATTTATGACTATAATAGCTGGAGTATTAAGAAAAGGAAAGTTTAATTTCTATACTTTAATCACAGCTTTTGGACTTGGATATCTTACAGATTTTTGGATGTTTGTATTAAATATAATTCCTATAAGTGAAAACATATATGTTAGATATGTATATTTTGTATTAGGAGTAATAGTTTTATCTACAGGCTTGGGAATATATTTGATTCCAAACCTTGCACCAAATTCATTAGATGATTGTATGATGGCGTTTAGAGAAAGGTTTAATCTAAGTGTTGGAGTATCAAAGATAATTTCAGATATGATAGGTATAATAATAGCTTTAAGTTTATCTGGGCCAATAGGCTTTGGAACAATTATACTTACTTTGGTAATTGGACCATTAACTAATTTAGCATATAATAAATTTTCAAGGATATTAATAGATAAAAAGTTTTTACGTTAAGAGAATAGGTGGATCTACTCCAGATGAAGAAGATAACAACGGAAATAATAATGGAAGCAATAACTTTAATTGGAGCTGGTTTAGTCTTAGCTAAGAAAAAGTATTAAGTTATAGAAAATAATGAAAAATTAAAAATAAAGAATTAATGAGAAAACTTCTAATAAAGTTTTTTATTTTTGATAAATATACATGATAAGAGGTCCTATTATTTTTATTGATAACGTTATACATTAATTATTGACAACGTTATATTGATGTGATATTATATAGACAAGTTAATAATGTTAGTAATTAGGATTGTTACTGGGGAGCAGGCAAGACCTAATAGGTATATGAATGTAATTTTATGTATAATGAAATTATATTTATATACCTATTAGGCTTTTTTAAAATTCATATATGCTAGGAGTGTTATATATGAGAATTACACGCATAATAAATAATAATGT
>JAHAIU010000168.1 GCA_018372555.1 Clostridium sp. | reverse complement strand
TTATCATGCTTTTTAGGTGGAGTTGTAGCTGGGTTTTTACTTGCACCTATAAGAAAGGGTATATACTGTGGCAATAATAATGGAAGTAGTATTTCAAATGCTGGAATTAATATCTCAAACTCTTATAAATAATTGCTTATGTAAATATGACACTGAAATCAATGACTAAGGTATCTAGATAGTATTCATAAATACAAAGGAGACTTAAGTATGGAAAGAGTTATAATTATAGGATGTGGGGGAAGTGGTAAATCTACATTATCAAGGATGGTAGCTGAAAAAACTAATTTACCAGTAGTACACCTAGATAAGTTATTTTGGAAAGAGGGCTGGATTAACATACCTAGAGAAGAATTTAATATCTTACTTATGAAAGAATTAGAAAAGGATAAGTGGATTATAGATGGAAATTATGATAGAACCTTAGAAGAGAGAATTAAAAGATGTGACACTATAATATATCTAGATTATCCAAGAAGAACTTCTTTATTTGGAGTAATAAAAAGAGTTTTATTGAGCTATGGGAAGGTTCGTCCGGATATGGCAGATGGATGTCCAGAAAGATTTGATTTAGATTTTATTAAATGGATATGGAATTTTAATAAAGAACATAGAGAGAAATTCTATAAGATTATTAAAGAACAAAAAGATAAAGAAATATACATATTTACAAAGAGAAAAGAATGCAATAAATTTATAAAAACATTATAAGGGGTGAGAAATATATTAGGGGTTGGTGTAATAGGGTGGATAATTTTCTTTGTTATATTATTCTATATAATAAGAACAGCTGTAGAAGAGGGAGTGCTATATGCTCTTAAAAAATATGATAGAGAAAAAGAAAGACAGAGACTTATAGAAGATGACGAGGATGAAGAAGAATTTTAGAATTAATCTTGTAGATGAAATTACGATAAAGGATGAGATTCATACGAGCTGAATTTCAATGATTGTTTTTGTATGTAGCACATTGTAATAAAATCTAAAATTTAATTATTAATGCGATAGAGCCCCTTCTATACTATTTTAAATATAGAATTAGTAGGAAATATAAATATAATATGTGAAATAAGCATATAGCGAAAAATTAGAAGTTCTTGGTGAAGTAAAAGTTGCTAGGCCTTAGAGTTGTTGGTTTGTCTGAGCGTAGTCGAGTTCTACCAAAACTCTTGGCCTAGTAGTTTTTACGAGCCTAGAACTTCTTTTTGCAGCTATTCAGCTTATGGAGCATATTCTATTTATATTTGACGTTATATTCGCATTTTAAAATTTACTTCGAATTTAGCATGTAATCCTTCCAGTCACCATTTTCTACATAAATGGCTTCTTCTTGGAATTTTGGATCTATATCCTTATTATAAAGATAAGAATAACAATCTTCATAGCTTTCATCATCAGTTAATTTAACTTTTACAAATTTTCTTGAGTATTCATTATTTGGGTTTCCTTCACCTAAGAAACCTTCCATTTTATCCATGGCTTTTAATGTTGAATCGTAATTTTCAAGTTCAACTACTTCCCCAACTACAGTATTATTTCCAGGAAATACTGCTGGATAACCTTTATAAGGCATATGATATAAATCAAAGCCAGTTATTTCAGCAGGTCTTATAGATTTAATCTTTCCCTTTAAATAAATATCATAGTTAAAGAATCCTTCTCTTAAACTGCCATAGACAAATATGTTTGCTTTTTTAGTCATTAGCAGATAGTTCCACCTACAGTTTTTATATCTGATGAATTTTCTATGATTGCTTTTATGCTAAGTTCTAAGCCTTTTGCTATATCATCTATAGACATAGATGGAGTGTTAGGCTTTGTAGTTACTTGAGATGGAATATAAGGAACGTGTATAAATCCACCTCTTATATTTGGATACTTCTTATCTACTAAGTATAGAATTCCATACATAACATGGTTACATACAAATGTACCAGCACTATTTGAAACTGAAGCCGGAATACCATTATCAGTCATTTCTTTAACCATAGCCTTTATAGGTAGATTAGAGAAGTATGCAGCTTCACCATCTTCATATATTGATATATCAATAGGTTGATTACCTTCATTATCTTTAATTCTTGCATCATCCATATTAATAGCAACTCTTTCAGGTGTTACTCCGAATCTTCCACCAGCTTGGCCTACAGATATTACTACGTCTGGATTATGCTTTTCTATATTTTCTTCAATTTTTTCTAGAGATTTTCTAAATACAGTTGGTATTTCTATTTTTATAATTTCTTGTCCTAAAATAGTATCAGGTAATTTCTTTACAGCTTCTAAAGCTGGATTTATATTTTCCCCACCAAATGGATCGAATCCTGTAATTAATATTTTCATTTATAATCCTCCTTTATGTATTAAAATGCTAAGAAGTACATTAATGGTATGTGAATTGCAAGTAAAGTTATCGCAAATATTGATTGAGCCTTTATAACTGCATTTTTATCTTTAGTTTCTAATAAAGCTACTGGTAATACATTGAAGTTAGCTGCCATTGGAGTTAATAAAGTTCCGCAGAATCCAGCTGTCATAGCTAGAGCAGAAGCAATTATTGGATCCCCACCTTGAGCAAAAACAAAAGGAACACCAATACCAACAGTAATAACTGAAAATGCAGCAAAAGCATTACCCATAATAGCAGTAAATAAAGCCATTCCAATGCAGTAAGCAGTTATTCCTACTATTATGTTACCTTCTGGAATAACGCTTGAAATCATATTAGATATAATATCACCAACACCAGCTGCGGTGAATAATGCACCAAGAGCAGCAAGTAATTGAGGTAATATTGCAGTAGCTCCAACAGATTGGAACATTCTATTACTATCTTCTAAGAATTCAGTAGGTTTAGCTTTTGTAATGATAAATGTAGCTATTAAAGCTATTATTGCAGCGATACCTACAGCAGCAACACCTGAGATTGGTGTGAATTGAGCAATAAGTAATGCAACTAAAGCAATTATTAATGATGGAATAAAGATTTTTATCCCAATTTTATTTGCTTTTAAGTTTGCAAAAGTACTATCTAATTGTTTAATAGTGCCAATATTAATTTGGTTAAAGGCAGCTAAAACACCTATTACTACAATAAGTAAACCAGAGATAACTGGAGGAATAAATTCTCCTAGTATAAATATAACACCAAGTATTCCCCAGAATAATGCAGTACCATATTTAGTTTTATGATCTTTATCTTTTAAAGTAAACATCATAGTAAGTATAAAGAATAAACCAACCATAATGTAGAATATTTCTAATAGTATATTTGAAAATGCCTTAATATCCATATGTCTTCCTACCTATTTTTATATTTTTTAGCAAGTTTTTTATCTAATAAATAATTTTGAATAACCCCTAATATAAATGCTATTATAGCCACTGGAATTGAAGCTTTAGCAATTTGCAATGTATCAATGTTACTATATCCAAGAGTTTCTAAAGTACCTGCAATAAGTAAAACACCTGAGTTTGCTAAGAAAACATTTTGACCAAAGAAGTTACCATAGTTATCAGCAGCTGCTGAATTAGCTTTAATTAAATCTTCGTCTTCTTCGTCAAGCTTGCCATATTTTGAAATAGCAGCTCCTTGAGCCATTGGGTTAATAAGTGGTCTAACAAATTGAGGATGCCCACCAAGTTTAACTGCCATAGCAGCTGCAACCTCTCTAATAAATAAATATCCAGTAATAAGTTTACCAGTTGATAGTCCTTTTACTTTTTCTATTAACATAATTGCTTTTTCTTTTAATCCATATCTTTCACACAAACCTATTACTGGTAATGTTAAAAGGAATAAGCTCATTTCTCTTTTTTGTACAAAAGTTTCACCTAAAGTTGTAAGTATTTCAGCAATACTCATATCAGCAATCAGTCCAGTTACAATACCAGAAACAATTACTACTGCAATTGTATTAAATTTAAGTGCGAATCCCACTATAATTATTAGTATTCCTATCAATGCCATGTTTGTCGAATCCTTTCGAAATTTGTAGTTTTTTGAATATTAATTTTATTATATATGCATTTTTATAAAAAATCTATAGTAATATTTGATAATTTATACAAAAAACTGTTTTAAAAATATAAATCAAATAATTGTTTTATCATATTTTTAAGTGTAAATATCAGCATATATTGATGAATTAAGTGCAATAAAGAAAAGGTAATTTAGTTAAATTTACCTCAGGTTGAATTACTAAAACTTAGGGTGATTTTTTTAAAAAATTTTTCAGAAAAACATTTACATTTAATTTTTACTATGATATGATAAATTCATAATTTAAAAAGTAGTGTGTTACTGGTAAAGCAGGCAAGGACTAAAAATATTATAGATATAGCTATATCTATAAGTTTTGGGTCCTTTTTTGTTTTTTTAAGAAGGTTTTATAATAACTTTAAGAAAATCTGTAAATAATAAATTTGAAGAGTGGCAAACTACTGTAGTAATTTTATTTTTATTTATTATACAAATTTATATTAAAGGAGGAATTATAAATGTTACAACAATTACAAAGAATCGGTAAAGCTATAATGCTTCCAATAGCAGCATTACCAATTGCAGGTATATTATTAGGAGTTGGGGGAGCTTTACTAGGAATTTCAGGATTATCTAATCCACCAGCAGTTTATCAACCATTAATTGCTTTTGTTAATATTCCAGTTGTTACAGCGATATTAACAATAATGAAAAATATAGGGGACATTATATTTGGAAATCTACCTTTACTATTTGCAGTAGGAGTTGCAGTTGGACTTGCTAAAAAAGATAAGGGAACTGCAGGATTAGCTTCAATATTTGGTTTCATAGTTATGAACCAAGTTATTTCTTCAATGTTAGCATTAGGCTTAACTCAATTAGGAGTAGTTACTCCAGATGCAGTTGGTGAATATGGAACTTACGTTACTACTAACTTAGGTATATTTACATTAAATATGTCAGTTTTCGGTGGAATTATTACAGGTATAGTTACAGCAATATTACATAATAAATATCATACAATACAATTACCACAAGTTATTGGATTCTTCTCAGGATCAAGATTTGTTCCGATAGTTACTTCTTTAGCAATGGCAGTAGTTGGTGCTTTATTAGCATTCGCTTGGCCAGTAGTTCAAAATGGTATTGGAGTACTTTCAGAATTAGTTAGAAATGCAGGTGCAATAGGAACATTCTTCTATGGAGTTATTGAAAGAGCATTAATTCCATTTGGATTACACCATGTATTCTATACACCATTCTGGTATGGATCATTTGTTGAAGGACAAATATTAGTAGATGGTGCATGGCAAACAGTTGCAGGTGCTAATACAGCTTACTTTGCTCAATTATCAAGCATGAGTAGCTTAGTTGGTGCTTCACCAGCAGATATGGCAAATATAGTTTCAGGAACAACAAGATTTATGGCTGGTAAATTCCCATTCATGATGTTTGGTCTTCCAGCAGCAGCTTTAGCTATGTATCATACAGCAGCTCCAGCTAAAAGAAAAGTTGTTGGTTCATTATTAGCATCAGCAGCAGTAACAGCATTACTTACAGGTATAACTGAGCCATTAGAATTTACATTCTTATTCGTTGCACCAGTATTATATGGAGTTCACTGTGTATTAGCAGGTTTATCATTTATGTTAATGGATATACTTAATGTATTTATAGGTATGACATTCTCAGGTGGTTTAATAGACTTTACATTATTTGGTTTATTACCAGCAGGAGCAGGAGTTCCAACTAACTGGATAAGATTAATCCTTGTAGGTATAGTTTATGCAGTAGTTTATTACTTCTTATTCTTATTCTTAATTAAGAAATTTAACTTAAAAACTCCTGGTAGAGATGAAAGTGAAGAAGAAGTTAAGCTTTACTCAAAATCAGATTACCAAGCAAAAGCAGGTATTCCACAAGCTGATATAAATGAAAAATCAGCAAAAAGTACAGGAAAAGGAAATGAAATTCAAGAAAATGCACCAGCTGTATTAGCGGCTTTAGGCGGAGAAGAAAATATAGTTAGTGTTGATGCTTGTATTACAAGACTAAGAGTTGAAGTAAAAGATAAAGCAAATGTAAACAAAGATCAATTAAAAGCATTAGGGGCAGCAGGAGTAGTTGAAGTAGGTAATGGAATTCAAGCTATCTTTGGTGCAAAAGCAGATGCTTACAAAAATGAAATTAAAAATATTTTAGATATTGATTAATATAGAATGATTTATATAAAGGTCGTTAACTCTTATAATGTGAGTTAGCGACTTTTTCTATAATAAAATTTTATGAAAAAGAATAATTAATAGATAAATGAAGTATAATAAACTTACATTATTTTCAATAATATGTATAATGAGTTTATATATAAGTTGTAATTAAGTT
>JAHAIU010000167.1 GCA_018372555.1 Clostridium sp. | reverse complement strand
TATTGGATTTAGGATTATAAAGAATGAACCAGATTTCAAACAAATGAGATTAATAGACTTAGTTACTTGGTTAGGAATGTTTTTTATAAAGCTAATATTAAATGATAAATAAGAAAAGCTTAGTGTTTCATCACTAGGCTTTCTTTAGTATATTTATACAATTACTTTGTTTTCTAGGTTGCTACGTCTACAATCCAGAGGATTTAAGTTTATATGATGTACAGTTTCAGATTCAGTAGGATTCATTATAAGTTTATCTAAATGAATTCTACCTTGTGGAGTATTTGCAATAACCATGACAACTCCATTCTTTTTATATTGAACCCAGCTAAACTCATCAGTTATAACATTGTGTAAATCTTCAGAAGAAATTAATGTTCTAGCATTTGGAGTGCCATATTTATTAGTTAAGATGATAGCGATAGCGTTATTATCAACTTTTTCATAATGATTTTTCTGAGCCCTTGGGACTATTTCTAAATTAGATTTTCTGTTATCGAGCATATTTCCATTAATATGTTTAATAGGAGCTTTTGGATTAGTAGTTAAAATAACTGTTTGAAGACTTTGTTTTAATGGTTTAGTTCCTTTTGATTTGCTTATATTTTGAATTGTATAAGCATTAAAGTCTTTATTCCATTCAGCAAACCAAGTTCCCATGGATTTTATTCTTTCAACATCATCAGCATCTATTTGGAAAACTAATTCACTTCCATCTTTCTTTAAAACAGTGGTATAAGCAATGTTTTCTTTAACATCAAATTTATTTTCAAAAGTTTTATAATTCATTAAATATGTACCTTCTTTCATAATGTTTAAATGAAAGTATAACATAGGATGAGTAAATTAACTCTGTTATCTTTCAATTAATTAACATGATTTAAATAAAATTTTGAGAGAGTTAACAAATAATTCAGAAGCTTTTAAACAATAAAAAAACCTTACAGTAAGAGTAAGGTTTTGGTTGCGGGAGCAGGACTTGAACCTACGACCTTTGGGTTATGAGCCCAACGAGCTGCCAACTGCTCCATCCCGCGATATTATGTTTACATATTGGCTTAGCCAACTTGTATTATTAGTATATGTCTAATAAAGAGTTATGTCAAAGCGAGATATCATCATATTGTGCAATATTATGATAAGAGATGGCTTAGCATGTCATATGATATCAAATGCTATGAAATAAGAAAAAGTTAAATTAATGTATATATATTTTGGTAAATCAAAAACTTTAAGATAAGTTATGGAATTTGCAGTTAGGATTGGACAACTAAAATCGTATAGAAGTTTTAGAACAAAAAGCGTTAGGGGGAAATCTAGCTCTTTTTACTTTTATATTATTTAAAAAGAATAGTGATAAATAGTATTAATAAAACTAAAGTTACAATAGGAAGAAGTAAAATAAGAAAAGTAAGTGTTGGCGATTTTCCTATTTAAGGCACTTTTTTTATTGATATAGTGGACCTATTAATTGGCAGAGCAATTGATAACTATTTTTGTTATAATTAACTGTGTTATTATGGGAAATATTATAAAATATTAATTAGGAGGGCTTATGAAAATAAATTATAAATACTTAATATCCTTTATTATTTTGTTTATGATTGAAGTTATAATTGCACTTTTTATAGATGATAAAATTATTAGACCTTATATTGGAGATATATTAGTAATTATCTTAATGTATACTTTTATAAGAAGTTTTATTAAAAAGCCAATTAAGTTTCTATCTATATATTTATTTGTTTTTGCTACAGTTGTTGAAATAATTCAATATTTGAAGATTCTAGAATTAATAGGGTTACAAAATAATAAAATACTTTCAATTATTCTTGGAAGTACATTTGATATAAAAGATGTTCTATGTTATTTAATTGGAAGCATAATATTATTAGTATTTGATAACAGGAACACTTTAAAGGAGAAGTTATTATGAAGTTAGAATCCATGATTTGTATCTTTTCTTCAAATGACATAGTTAAAACAGCTAACTATAACGAAAGTAAGATAGGCTTTAGGCAAGTGTAATATCTCGTACATTAAATATATTAAATTAATGTACTAAAAAATCATCTTTTAGGAAGAATATAATTAAGTATTGTTTTGAAAGGATGAGTTATATGAATAAAGAAGAATTAACATATTATAAAAATAAACTTAATAAGGAAAAAAAGAAAGTTACTAATCTTATTGAGCAACTAGATAATAATGGAGTTACTAGATTTAATTCGGAGGTTGCAAGTGAATTATCCTTTTATGATAATCATCCAGCTGATATAGCTAGTGAAACATTTGAAGTAGAAAAAGGTATAGCACTTGAAGCAAATGAAATGGCATTATTAGATAAGATTGATGATGCATTAAAAGCCATAGATGAAGGAAGCTATGGAAAATGTCAAACTTGCGGAAAGGAAATAGATAAAGAAAGATTAGATTTTTTACCATATGCATTAAATTGCATTAATTGCCAAGATGTTGTTAGTACAATAAAAACTTATAATTCTAATCAAAGAGTAGTGGAAGAAAGCGTAATTGGCAATCCCTTTGGTCATAAATCAAGATATGGTGATAAAGATGAAATAGGATTCGATGAAGAAGACAGTTATCAGTCTGTTGGAAGATTTAATGAAGTAAGAAACTCTCCAGAATACGAATATGATTATAATGATGATACATATGTTGAAGAGATAGAAAAAGTAAGTAATGAGCAATATAAAAATCAATTGCCTGATTAAAATAACATTAAAGGAGATAAGTATTAAGTTTTTTAGGAAATAGTTATAAGGTTTATAAAAACTAAATTTTAGGAAAAATCAAGGTTTATTGAGCTAGTTTTAAAATTAGCTCTTTTTTATTGTTTACATTCTGAAGAAGGGTTAATATGAATATATAAGCTGTAAGAAAGATTTTACGTTTTAATAATTTAAATTTACTATTAAAACATTAAAACATAAAGTTATCTTAACAATTTATAAAAAATTTAAAATAGATACTTTCAAATTAGATAATTAACTAAAGAATTATTTTAAAGTTATAATGATATAATTTGATAGATGTAGATTATTAGTTGAAATATATATTAATTGGGGGATTAATTCAATATGAAAGAAGATATAATTTATAAGATAAAAGATCAATTAGCTAAAGACTATAATTGTAGTATTAAGGATTTTGATAATAAGGATAATTTAATTACTGATATAGAAGAAGTTAAAGGCTCAAGAAAATATACTGAGGATAAAGAAATAATTAAAATACTAATATTTAATGGTAAATTAGTAATATCTGCAGATAGATCTATTAAGGAATGGTGTAAAGAAAATTTATTAAATCTTCCAGGAGAATGGATGTTTTTATATTCTGTTTTAAGAAAAATAGATAAGAAAATAAATGAATTTGGATATGAAATAGATAATACGCATCATTATTATTTACCTAAAGATAATGAGGTCGTAGTAAGTAAGGGCTATAAACTTAAATGGTTTGAAGAGAGTGAGATACTACAGTTTAAAGGTGATAATAGGTTTGATGAAGCCTTTGCTTTTAATGAAAATTATCCAGATGTACTAGCTGTTGCTGCAGTTGATGATAATGATAATATATTAGGTATGGCTGGAGCTAGTAAAGATTCAGATATAATGTGGCAAATAGGAATTAATGTGATAAAAGAAGCAAATGGAAAAGGTATTGCAAGTACAATAGTAAGAGCATTGAAAAATGAAATATTAAAAAGAGGTAAAGTACCTTTTTATGGTACTATTGAATCACATATAATATCTCAAAAGGTTGCACTAAAATCAGGATTTTATCCTGTATTTGCAGAAGTGAAATTTAAGAAAGTTAAAGAGGATAAATATATGAAGTTTAATAGATTAATACCAGAATTATCGGTAAGTAACATTGAAAAATCTAAAAATTTTTATATGAATACATTAGGCTTCAAATTAGAGTATGAAAGAACTAAAGATAAATTTGCTTTTTTATCATTAGGTGAGGCACAAATAATGATTGAAGAAGTTAATGGATATTGGAATACCGATAAATTAGAATATCCTTTTGGAAGAGGAGTAAATTTTCAAATAGAAGTGAATAACCTTGAAGAGATAAGGGATAGATTGATTAAAAATGGGATTAAATTATTTAGAGATATTACTACTAGTGAATACGAATGTTCTGGAGCTGTTTTAGTACAGAAGGAATTTTTAGTACAAGATTTAGATGGATATCTATTAAGATTTTGTGGTGAGTAGTCTTAGATTAGTTATATATGAAGTAGAGTAATCATTTGAGTGTATATAAATATTTAATAATTGTAATATTTTTAGATAAATATTGAAATATAAGGGGAGAAGGGTATTGAATAATAAATTAACTTTAAAACTACTAAGGGATAAATATTGAGTTTGTAGATTAAATAAAAATGAGGAAATACCAAGATGGTTATTTGATAAAGAGTTTTTTTCTATAACTAAGACTGAAGATGAACTATCAATTGTATGTATCCAAGATAAAATTAGCAAAGATAATGTCTGCGAAAATGGATGGAAAGTCTTAAAGATGGAAGGGTCACTTGATTTTTCATTAGTAGGAATATTAGATAAAATAAGTATATTAATGGTAGATAATAAAATAAGTATATTAATGGTAGATAATAAAATAAGTATTTTTACAATTTCTACATATGATACTGACTATATTTTAATAAATGAAGAATCCGCTGAAAGTAATGGGTAAGGGATAATTTCTCAATAAAATAGAAGCTACTTCATTGAGAAGAGGCTTTTATTTTTATATCTTAGAAAAACTAACTAGTTTAATTAATAAATAAGGTGTTTTTTTTATAGCATATATTTACAAATTATGAAAATAGGTGTATAGTTAAATCGTAAGTAGTAAGTAAAAGTAAAATATTTACTGGTATTGAAGGAGTGTATATTTATGAAAGAATTAAAATTATCTCAAAATTTTGCTATGATAGCTTTAAATGCACAAGATAGTATTAATATGACAGTAGTAAAAAAGGTAGCTTTACATACAATAGCAGCGGCAGTTGTACTTGAAACTTATTTAGATGGAAAGTTTGAAGTAGTGGGTGATAAATTATCATTAAATAAATCATATTTAGATAATCCTGATATTACTTTATATGAAGAAGCTGTTTTCAAGCCATTATTTAATAAAAAGGGTGAAATTCAAGAAAATTTAAGATGGTGGTTATTAAAGGCCTCAAATTTATCAAATAAAAATTTGAAAAAATTAGAGAGGGCTATTACAGATTCTTTAAAAGGTCAGGATTATTTTGAAGAAATACCCAACCTTTTAGGCTGTGATATGTATTATAAGACAGCAGGATTATCACTAAAAGAATATAGAGCTAATATTGATGAATACACTAGAATAATAGAAGGACTAAAGGCTGATGTTTTAGAGGATGGCGTTATTAGTGATGATAGCGTAATTATGCTATGGCTTCTTAGGGAAAGTGGAAGTTTTCAAGAGGTATTCTCTAAGAGTGATTTAGAAATAATATTTGATAGAATTGCTAATTTGTTTATAAACAATAAGTTTTCAAAAGAACTTTTTAATATAAATGTTAATCATGGTTTAGAATTAACTATAAAGGGATTTTTAAATATGAAGAAAAATGCTATTAAAACTCCTCTTGGAACTGGTTTTAATTTTGCCTTTCCTGCTATAGAAAGATCACAATCAATATTTATTGATACTGAAAAATGGTTCCCTAATGCAGAACAAAGATTAGTAGATGTTAGAAGAAGGTTAGAGGAGAATGGGCATAGTTATAATATACTTCGTATGGGAGCTGTACCACTAATAAAAATAGACAATATACTTTATGAAGCAATACCTGAAGCTATTCCAGGAAGGATTCCAATTCATGGGGTACGTCTAAGACGATACTGTATTTAAAGGAGCAACTATAATGTCTAGACAAAGGTCATTAGAAAAAATATTAGAGTCTGAATATGTTACTATAGGAGAGCTTGTTAGGATTACTAACTCAAGGTATAGTACTTTAAAGTTCTATACAGAAGAAGGTATGTTAAATTTTGAACAAGAAGAAGAAAAACTTACAAGAAGGTTCAAAAGAGAAGAGGCTGTAAAGAGAATTGAGGAAATAAAAGAACTTAAAAGGCGTGGACATAGGATAGATGAAATAAAGGAGTTATTAAAAGAAAAAATTTAAGAAGAGTTAAATAATAAATAAAAATTGGACTGGATAAAATAATATTATAAAAGAGTAGTTGGCTTATACAACTACTCTTTTAAACCTGTTGCTTTACCAATAGTTCCACCAAGCTTTTTCCAAAAATAATTATGTTCTTCTACTGCTTTAGAAAAATCATT
>JAHAIU010000166.1 GCA_018372555.1 Clostridium sp. | reverse complement strand
AAAATAATTCTACCTCAAAATAGTTTGAAATAAAATGTATAAAAGAAATATCGGTATAATGCTGATATTTCTTTTTGTTTAATGCTGATATTTAAAAACAATATTCTAAACATATGAATAAACAGGTATAATAAATATAATGAGAGAGAAAGGAGGGAGCAGTATGAATATAATTGTTTGTTTAGAAGATAAAAACGGAATGATGTTTAACAAAAGAAGATTGAGTCAAGACATAGCGATAAGAGAAGATATCTATAAAAATATGGATGGGAAAAGTCTTATAATGAATGATTATTCTTACAAAATGTTTAGCAAGGATGAACCAAAGATAGATATTATTGTAAGAGAAGATTTGCCTGTTTGTGATAGTGAAAATCTTCAATTTATTGAAGACAAACAATTGGGAAACTTCGAATCAGAAATAGACAAGATCATTGTTTACTATTGGAATAGAAGATATCCGAGCGATTTAAAATTTGATATTGATTTTTCAAATGGTAAATGGGAAGTTGTTTCTGAAAAAGAGTTTGAAGGAAATTCACATGATAAAATCACCAAAAAAGTTATTTTAAAAAAGTAGATACTAAAGGAAATGAAATAAGTATCGATAATAAAAAGAATGTATTAGTATAAAAAATCATAATAATCAAAACAAGAGATTGTTTGTATAGGGGGAAATGAATATGAAATTATTGCGATTTTTAATGGTGTTCATTTTATGTTTTACTTTAGTTGGATGCCAACAAGATGATAGTAATTCTAGTAATACTACGAATACATCACAAAGTAGCAATATAGATGATGGCAGAGATAAGGGGTTTTCATTAGATGAAGTGCCAGAATATCCGGGGGAACCTTTTGTTGCGTTATATAATAATGTGCCCGATTTTGACGATAAAGATAAGACAACGAAATCTTTTGAAACATATAGTGATCTTGATAGTTTGGGAAGATGTGGTGTTGCATATGCTAATATAGGTAAAGACCTAATGCCAACTCAAAAAAGAGGCAATATAAGCAGTATAAAACCAAGTGGATGGATAAATAAAAAATACGATACAGATTTAGTTGATGGCGGATACATATATAACAGATGTCATTTAATTGGGCACCAACTTGCCGGTGAAGATGCCAATGAGAAAAACTTGATTACGGGGACTAGATATTTTAATGTTGAGGGAATGTTGCCATTTGAAAATATGGTTGCCGACTATGTAAAAGAAACAAATAACCATGTATTATATAGAGTTACTCCAGTTTATGATGGAGATGACCTTGTTGCAAAAGGTGTTCAAATAGAGGCTTATTCAGTTGAAGATGATGGTAAAGGTGTATTGTTTAATGTCTTTGTTTATAATGTTCAACCTGGAATAACAATTGACTATGCTACAGGAAATAGTGAACAAGATGCAATAAATGCTGGATATAGAAAAGCTAAAAGATAATCTGTAATTTACAATTAAATAACCAAACTAGTCATTTGCTTTATGGATAATTTTATGTCTAAATCGAGACGTTTAAATAAATGCAACAGATAATTTTTATTACGATAAGCGTGATATGTATGAGGAAGGAAATAGACAAATGAAATTATTGAAATTTGTACGAAGGCACGTTGTAAGATACAAATTATACCAGGGATTTATGAAATATTAACTGGTGAAGCTTCTGTTAGTAGAATCAAGGATGTGGAACTTGAGGATCTTTTAGGGAGGGAACAAGTTAGCCTTGATGGAGAATGTATTAAGAGTTATATAAATAACAATAATATTATTGTTACTGGTGGCGGAGGATCAATTGGATCAGAGTTATGTAGGCAAATTGCAATATATAATCCTAAAAGTCTAATTATTTTTGATATCTATGAAAATAATGCATATGATATTCAAAATGAATTAAAATATAAATATCCAAAGCTTCATATAGAAACACTTATAGGAAGTATAAGAGATGAAAAAAGATTAGAAGAAATTTTTAGTAAATATGATATAGATGTAGTATTCCATGCTGCGGCGCATAAACATGTACCATTAATGGAGGATAGTCCAAAAGAAGCAATAAAAAATAATGTATTTGGAACATATAAATTATCTAAGGTAGCTGATAAATACAATGTTAAAAAGTTTGTATTGATATCAACTGATAAAGCTGTAAATCCTACTAATATAATGGGTGCAACTAAGAGATTATGTGAAATGATTATTCAAGCAATGAATAATGAGAGTAAAACAGATTTTGTTGCGGTAAGATTTGGTAATGTATTAGGAAGTAATGGTTCAGTTATACCATTGTTTAAAAAGCAAATAGCTAATGGTGGACCAGTAACTGTTACTCATAAAAATATTACAAGATTTTTTATGCTTATACCTGAAGCAGCACAGCTTGTATTGCAAGCAGGTGCTCTTGCAAAAGGTGGAGAAGTATTTGTTTTAGATATGGGAAAACCAGTAAAAATATATGATTTAGCTTGTGATTTAATAAGATTATCAGGTTTAGAACCTAATAAAGATATTAAGATTGAAGTTACTGGATTAAGGCCTGGAGAGAAATTATATGAAGAATTACTTATGAGTGAAGAAGGATTAACAGATACGACTCATAATAAAATATATATAGGTAAACCTACATTTACTAGTTATAATAAGCTTCAAAGTAAACTTGATCAATTGGAAAAATTATTAATAGAAGACGATAATGAAATAATCAAGAATAAGATGGCAGAAATTGTACCGACTTATAAAAGACCTATTGAAAATGAAGTAGCGGTTGAATAAGATTTTAAGTGAAAAAACGATTTTAATAACTGTTAACAGCTTAATGTTAGCAGTTATTTTAAAATAAAGGGTGATTTAATATGATTAATGTTTTCTTATTAAAGGATAGAAGGAAAATTGTTTATAAGAATGGCAATGAAATAGACATAGATAGTACACTTACAAATGTAGACGTTGACTTTGAATGTAAGGAATTTTTAAAATATATTGAGAATCAAGAAGTTAATAATATACAAATGAAAGATATGTACTTGTGGGAAGATATAGAAATTTATAATTTTTTTAGAGCTTCATACGCAGATATTCTTAAAGAGATAATAGGCAATGTTATACTAGGAGAATGTATTTTAAAGAATTTAGAAGGAAAAGAATTTGTAATAAAAACAGACTCACAATTGATTTTAGATATATTTAGAGGAGTTTTTAAGGTCAAAAATATAGAATATGTAGAGAGCGGAAATTCTCCAATAGAATTTTCTAAGTCAGACAATGTTAAAATGTCGATACGTTTTATAAAGGGTATGCTTAAGTTAATTAAATATAAAATAGTAAAGTCCCCAAAAGATAATGTATTAATTTTTACACAAGCTGGATCTATTAATACTATCAAAATTGGAGAAGATAAGATCGTATATGACTCTCTATATGGAGAAATACGAGATAAACTTTTAGATAGGTCAAATTTATTTGAAGTACAATTTTTAAATAATAAAAATATGATAGGTAAATCAGAACTGTTAGGGTGTAATTTCATTCCTTTTGAAATAATTCAAGTTTTTAAAAAGTTAGAAAAAAACTTAAATAAGTTAACAATAAAAAATCAACTAAACCATATAAATGAACTTGATTATGTGTATAAAGGTTATAATTTAGAAAACATAATAAAAGAAAAGGTAATAAACGGATTAACAGTAGTTTATGATAGTTATATTTTAGAGATTAAGGTATGGCAGAGACTTCTTAAGTTTTTAAATATAAGTAAGGTAATGACTGTAGATGAAGCAGATAGGCCACGATGCTTAATAGTTGCAGCAAATAAACTAAATATAAAATCCTTTGCTATTCAACATGGATTGATTAATGAGACATCATCAGCTTATCTTATACCAAGCAAAAATGAAATACTTGTACCGAATACAACGTTTTTATGGGGAGATAACTTTAAGGAGTTATTAATGAATAACACAAATGTGTATAATGAAAATAATCTATGTGTCATTGGTCAGCCAAGAACAGATTATTTGTATAAAAAAATGAAAGACAAGCAATTCATTAAAGATAATGAGAAGAAAATTCTTTTTGTAACACAACCAATAGAAGATTTGGCAGAGGGAGCTATTAATATGCTCTGTGAAGCTTTAATAGGTTTAGAAAACTACAAATTAATTATTAAGTTACATCCAGCTGATATATTTTTTAGTATTTATGAAGAATGTTGCATTAAAAATGGAATTACAAATTATGAAATTACTAAAGAAATGGATATTTATGATGCTTTAATTTGGTGTGATTTAATAATTAGCGTTCATTCAACAGTAGTTTTAGAAGGTGCAATATTAAATAAACCATCAATTTGTATATTACTACCTAAATATAATGATGAAGGAAATTTTGTAAAGAATGGATTGTCAATAGGGGCTAACTCCTCTAGTGAACTGCATAATTTACTAAGTAATAGTGAGGCTTTTAATGAAATAAATTATGAATTATTTATAAAAAAAAGTTTTTATAAGATAGATGGTAAAGTATATAGAAGAGCAATAAAGGAAATTTTTAAAGGAGAAAATTCACATGTTTAATAAGATAGATAAAAAGCAAATAATAATTTATTTAATTACATTAGTTTTATTAGAAGGATTGTTAATAAGTTTATTATGGGGAAGCGAAGCAAAGTTGACTTTGATGCTAGGAATTGTTTCTATACCAGTTGCTGAACTATTAGTTTTCTTTATGTTTTCATCACTTAATAAATGTATTATGGGAATTGCATTTGTGATTCCATTATTACCACTAAGTGGTTATATTTTCTTAAGATTAGGTTTATTAGATTATCAATGGATGTTCTACACAATATTTTATGTAGTATCTTTAGTAGCACTTATTAAAAATAAAATATATAATTATCTTAATTTTAAAAACATCATAATTAAAGATAAATTTATAAGATTACTTTTATTTATATTATTAACAATAAGTTGTTTTTTTGCATACGATAAGCAATTAAGCTTTATGATTGTATTATTATCATTTATACCTTTTTCAATATTTTTTATATTAATTAAGGCATTGGATGTTGAGAATAAAAAGAAATTATTAAATAATGTATTTTTAGCTGTTGTATTAGGAAGTATAGTTTCTTCATTACCTGATATTCTGTATTTTGCAATTCTTTGGTTATCAGGAAATAAGGCATCAAGAATTTATGGACCTTTAGGATCGAATTTCATATTGATATATGATTTATTAATATATGCAGTATTAATAGCTAAATGGTTAAAGGAAAAGAACTTTAAAAATATCTATACTGCTTTAGTACTAGCTATGAGCTTTATTATTTCTATGCAACTCTCAAGGGGAGCATTATTATGTTTCTTTGTAATTTTAATTATTTTTCTTATATTTGATATTAAAAGTTATAAAAAGATAATACCTATAATGCTTATATTTGGAAGTATTTTAACTTATAACGTTATGGGCAGAGTAGATGTAGCTCAAGATACAACTATACAAGAAGTACAAGAAATTATTGTAGGAAATAAAACTGAAGAATTAGATATGAATATGGGAGGGACTGGAGATTTAATAGTAAAGATTATTAAAAGCCAAAGTAAAACTAGACAGATTTTATGGGAAACTGGAATAAAAATATCTATGGATTACCCTTATACAGGAGTTGGTATAGGAAACTTTAAGTACTTCTATCAGGAGTATTCAGGAAGTGACAGGCCTTATTCAGATGCACACAATATTTTACTAAATATGAGTTCTGAAATTGGGACTCCATTTATGTTGGTTTCACTTGTTTTTATACTTATAATAGGTTTTGGAGCATTGGTTAATTATTTTAATAAACAGAAAAAAGAGGTAAGGCTAGGTAATGTTGCTATTATGGCAGCTATAGCAGTTATAATATTATATGGAAACTTAACTGGTATCGCTTTCCAAACAACTAATGAAGTGTATAGTTTTACTCCAACATTTATTATGATATTTATGTTATTCTATAGAGATTACATCACAGAATTTTAATTTTATAAGAGGTGTTTAAATGAATATTTGTTTTTTAGGAGATGCAGCGAGTATACACATAAGAAGATGGTGCGAATTTTTTAGAGATAAGGGTGATAAGGTTAGTATCATATCCTTTAATAAAGCAGAAATACCAGGAGTGGAAGTATACTTTGTTGGTGATAATCTTAATATAAATGGTGATGGCGGCAATATATCATATTTAAAAAAAACAAGAGTAATTAAAAAGTTAGTGAAAAAAATAAATCCTGACATTGTAAATGCACATTATTTAACTAGTTATGGATTTATAGGTACATTAATAAATTATAAGCCCCTTGTTGTATCAACTTGGGGAAGTGATATACTTGTAACTCCTAAAAAGAATAAAGTATATAATGCTTTAAC
>JAHAIU010000165.1 GCA_018372555.1 Clostridium sp. | reverse complement strand
TAGTGAAGTGTTAGGAATAGGTAGTACAAATGCAGCTAAAACTTCAAGTCAAATTGTAACTGTAGTAAGTACTGGAGGATCATATGGTGAGTTAGTATTTTGGGAAAAAAATAATCAAGGTAATTGGAGTGAAGTAGATAGAGTAGCAGCTAGGTTAGGGCAAAATGGGTTAAAAAGTGCTAGTGAAGTATATGAGATGGATAAATGTACACCTACAGGAATTTATACTTTAACAGAAGCTTTTGGAATTAATTCTAATCCAGGGAGTGGAGTTACATATAGGCAACTTGATGGAACCGAGTATTGGGTTGATGATGAAAATTCTCAATATTATAATACTATGCAATTTGGTGATCCTAATGGAAGATGGTCATCAGCAGAGAAGCTTACAGATTATCCTGGATATTATAATTATTCCTTAGTAATTGATTATAATAGATGGCCTGTAGTTCCAGGTAAAAGTTCTGCAATATTTATACATTGTGATATGGGAATATATACTTATGGATGCGTAGCAATTCCACAACAAAATCTAGTTAACTTATTAAAAAGATTAGATCCAGCTAAAAACCCAGTAGTTATTTTAGATTTTAGTTATGATAGCATCTATAATAATTATTAATATAAGGTAAATAATTTAGATTTAAAGGAATTAGAAGTTATAACAATTATATAGAAGTATATTAATAAAGGGTCTGTTGTGTAAAATAAAGTGTAACAGACCTTTTATTTTTAGATCAATTTATTATAACTTTTGTATCATTTGTTATATTATCATATATCCATTTAGAATCTTCTACTTCAAGTCTTATACAACCGTGAGAGGCAGGCTCACCAAGTGTATAATCTACTATTTCACTTTGATCTTCGTTAAATGGAAGTGAGTGAAATAAGTAATCACCCATAAATTGAACCCAATACTTTCCACCCTGATCATAATCAGGGGAGTAAAACCAATCACCTCTACCAGTTACAGAAAAAATGCCCTTAGGGGTTTCCTCTCCTTCGATTCCAGTTGAACTAGAGAATTCTTTTAATAAAGACCAATTATTTTTCTCGCCACTGTAGACATAAGTCATCTGCTTATCTAAGTTTAAGTAAACTAAATAAGGGGTTTTGCTAGCTATAGATAAAGTATTTATATTGCTAGGTGTTATTTCTTGAAGTATTGCATTTGAAGTATACTCTGAATCCTCACCTTGATATTCTTCTCTAAATTGTTTTATTGAATTAATTTTATTATCAATTTCAGTTATATCATCTTTACTTAATTTGCTTTCATTATAATTAGATAATATCTCTAAAGCTTTAGTGTAATATTTGTTAGCAACTAATTCTTCAACACTATCTAATAAGTAATCTTTATAATTTGAATAATAATCATTAATGTAATCCTGGGCCATTTCATAGTCTTTAGGAGTATCTTTTGATACTAAATTAAAATAGGAAATAGCAGTACTATAATCTTTAGAATCAAAGGCTGTTATTCCTAAATTTAAATAGCTATTTTCATTTTGATTGCTATTAGTTTTAGGGGGATTATATTCTTCTGGGGAATTAGTATTAGCTACAGCTGTATTCTTAGGAGATTCTAAAGCTGAAATTAATTTATTTAATGAAGCTCCAAGAATATTATAACTATCAACTTCCTTTAGCACTTCTAATGCATTAGCATTATTAATTTCACTATTAGATAAAGCTATAAGTACTTTATCTACTACATTAGTAAAATAATTTTCTAAATCATTATTTAGCTTATTTTTAGAAACTAATAGTAATTTACTATCTAATAAAGATTTAGCATTTGAGTAATCTTTATTATTAAAGGATAAATAGAACTTAGAAGTTGTTTCTCTATAGTTCGAATTAATATATATATTAGTTATAAATCCTAATAACATAACGAAAATAGTAATTGACATTAATTTAAATATAGAGACCTTTTTCTCCCTACCTTTATTGATTTTAAACATAAATTCTCCTCCTTGACTTATATTATAATCATTAACCAAATTTATAAAAAATAAACTAATTCATAGAAAATTTAAAAATTAGCTTTGTTTATAAAACTTACTTTCTATGATAGAATAGGTAGTAATTACTAAAATAGAAGGAGTTATAAATATGAAGAATAGAATAGGCTTCTTTAATAAAATTATAATTAGTGTAGCCAATATAAAGAGATATAAAGAGTTAATAAATGAAAAATTATCAAGAGCTATAATATATTCTATACTTTTTTCGCTTATAATAGGATCTGTTATTGGTGGGGTCAACTATGCTATCATTGGAACTGTGCAAAAGGGTATGGAACAAGTGATGACTACAGATGAGCTTAAGTTTACTTTAGAAAATGGAATTTTAGATTTTGAAAATTCACCACTTAAATATGAAGAAGGGCAGGCTATAATTTATATAGATACTAGTCTATCGTTAAGTGATGTTAATAATATTAGAAAAATAGTTGTACATAAGGATATTTCAGTAGCTTTTTTAAAGGATGGTATCTCATATAGAGCTAATGGAGAAGAATATAGCTATAAATATACAGAAATGAACTTAGTAGATAAGATTGATAATAATGATTTTATAAAAGCACTTGATATTTTTAGTATGATTAAAAATGTAGTATTTATATTTAGTATATTATTGACTTATTTTAACTTTATGTTCAATGCTTTTATATTATCAATTCTTGGAGTTATTTTAAATAAGATAAATTATTTAAAATTAGGATATGGTAATATACTAAAGATGTGTATTTATGCAACTACACTTTCGACAATTTTAGGTTCCTTTATAAATCTAGGGGCATTCTCTATGCTTATATCTGGAACTTATTTAACAATGGTAATTAACAACTTAAAAAGAGAAATGGAATTATAAACAGATAAATACCCTTAAGAATATAAAATATGAGTATTCTTAAGGGTGTTTTTGCATATTTTAATAAGTAGATACAAAAATATAAATAGATATATAATTGAAAAAGTAAAAATGTCATAAAAACGCATAAAAAAATTGGAAAAAACTACAAAATATGTTGTTAGAAAAATTTTCATATGGTACACTTATAATATGGGTTAAAAAATGCTAAGGCTGGTATGAAAGGAAATATGGGGATGATTAACGATGAATTTATCACTAGGGAATTGTTACTTAAAAAAGATAGTTTAAATGATTTTTTTTCAAAAAAAAATAATAGCCTTACAAATGATGAGTTAATAATGGTCATAACTGAATTACTAAATAAAAGTAGTAGACAAGATAATTTTTTATCAAATATATCACATGACTTAAGAGGACATCTAAATGTTATCTTAAGTATAATGCAATGCATAGACTATGGAAGCGTATCCATAAGTGATAAAAAAGTATTAGAGTATATGAAGATGGTTAGAAGAAATAGCTTAAAAATGTTAAAGCTTATAAATAATCTTATAGATACTACAAAGCTTGAAAATAATTATTATGTTTTAAATATGAAAAATATAGATGTTATTTCAATGATAGAAAGTACAATAAACTGCATAGATAAATATGCAAAGCAAAAAAATATTCAGTTAACTTTTGATACTAATGAGGAACAGTGTATAATGTCAGTGGATCCAGAGGTCTTAGATAGGATAATTATGAATTTACTATCTAATGCAATAAAATTTTCATACAGTAATTCAGATATATATATAGATATTAATGTTTTAGGAGACTCAATATCTATATCTATAAAAGATGAAGGGCCCGGAATATCTAAGGAAAATCAAGGGAAAATATTTAGCAGATTCTATCAGATATCAAATGATAATAATAGAGAATCTTCAGGAAGTGGTATAGGTCTTGATTTAGTAAATTATCTTGTTAAGTCTATGGGGGGAGAGATAATTTTAAATAGTGAAGAAAATAAAGGGTGTGAATTTATAGTTACATTTCCAATAACATTCGTTGAAGAAAAAGAAGACTATTGTTTAAGAGGGGATGAAGGAAAAATTCAAATGTTAGAAATAGAGTTTTCAGATTTATATAATAATTAGTATATTTATCTAATGGAGATAAGTTACTTGATTTATTTATGGACTTATGATAATATAGTTTTGTTAAAATTTTATATGCGGTGGTAGCTCAGTTGGATAGAGTAGCTGGCTACGAACCAGTTGGTCGGGGGTTCGAATCCTCTCCGCCGTACCATAGAAAGCCTTGTAAATACTAAGTTTACGAGGTTTTTTTATTTTACTTAAAATCAGTTGATTTATAAGTTTTACTTCTTATTTTCTCCCTTATAGTAATTTTAAAGAAAAAAGAACATTCATATAAAGTAATAATAAAAAGTATTGAATTAATGATAAAAAGGCGTATAATATTTGTTGGATTTACGAAAATATTCGCAGTGGGGGTTATTAAATGAATATGTTAAAAAAAAGATATGACGTAATTATTGTAGGTGCGGGGCCAAGTGGAATATTTACTGCTTATGAACTTACAAAGATTAGTCCAGAAAAGAAGGTTCTGATTATTGAAAAGGGGAGATCTGTTCATAAAAGGTATTGTCCTATACCAAAGCTTAATAAATGTGTTAAGTGTAAGCCTTACTGTAATATAACTACAGGGTTTGCTGGAGCAGGAGCATTTTCAGATGCTAAATTATCTTTATATGATAAGGATACTGAAGAAGTACTTGTTGGGGGGAATCTTCCAGAGGTAATAGGGCATCAAAAAACAAAAGATTTAATAGATTACTGTGATACTATTTATCTAGAATTTGGTGGAGAAAAAAACATTGCAGGTGTAGAGCATAAGGATGAAATCAAGAAGATTAAGGATAAAGCAAAAGCAGAGAATATTAATCTAGTAGATATTCCTATTAGACATCTTGGAACTGAGAAGTCTAGGGAATTATATGGAAAATTAGAAGATTATTTAATTGCTAATGGAGTAGATATAATTTTCGGGAATATGGTTAAGGATATAATAATAGAAAATGGAGAAGCTAAAGGTGTTATAGCAGAGGATAAATCTTACTATGGAGATAAAATTGTAGTTTCTGTAGGTAGAAATGGAGCAGATTTCTTATCAGATTTATGTGATAAACATAATATTGAAAAAGAAGTTGGAGTTGTAGATATTGGTGTAAGATTTGAAATGAAGTCAGAAGGGGATATTAAGAAGGTAAATGAACTAATGTATGAAGGAAAGTTTATTTCAAATGTAGCTCCTTTTGATGATAAGGTAAGAACTTTCTGTCAAAATCCAGATGGATTTGTTGCTGCAGAAGTATATGATAATGGTGTTTCATTAGCTAATGGGCATGCTTATAAGGAGAAAAAAAGTATAAATACTAATTTTGCTATTCTTTCATCACATAAGTTTACAGAACCATTTAAAAGACCAATAGAATATGCTAATAAAATAGCTGAAATAACTAATTTATTATCTAATGGAGATGTTGTAGTTCAAAGATTTGGAGATATATTAAATGGAAAAAGGACTTGGCAAGAAGAACTGGATAATAACTCAGTAGAGGCAACATTAAAAACTGCAATGCCAGGAGATATAACATTAGGCCTTCCATATAGAACAATGACTAATATAATTAACTTTATATTAGAAATGGACAAGGTAGTAAAGGGATTTGCTAATCCAGATAACTTACTATATGGACCAGAGATTAAATTCTATTCAAATGCAGTAAAGTTAAATGAAAATTTAGAAACAAATATAAAAAATCTATATGCAATAGGGGATGGAGCTGGCCTTACCAGAGGGCTTATGATGGCTTCAAGCTCAGGAGTTTATTTAGCAAGAAATTTATATAACTAAGATAAAAATGTATAATGATTTGTAGGGAAATCACTTAATAATAAATAATTTTAAAAGTAAAGCTGTTAATTAGAGGCTATTTTGCATTCTAAGAAAACAGCTTTATTTTTTCATCATAATAGTAAAAAATTAGAGTATTTAAAAATTTATAAAAAAATATATGAGGGGAATAATAAAATTAATAATAAAAGATAAAAAGGATAAAATTATGAAAATAGATTTACTTATCAATCAGATAGATAATCATAATGAGGCAAATATTTTAGCAACAAAAAAATATAAGCCAAGGGAAGTAATACTTATATATAGGAAAGAAGATAAAGAAAAATTAAAATCTTTTATAGAGTATTATAAGAATAATTTTAATGAAGTTACTTTAAAAGACATAAATATAGAAGAAGGAAATATAGAACTATTAGAAGATTTAATAAGAAATAATGAAGATAAAGAAATATTAGTAAATTTAACAGGTGGAAGTAGAATTAACTCCTTATTATTATTAAATATAATAAAGGAGTTGGATATTAAATCTGTTTATTTAGATATAAAAAATAGATATATATATACCTTTCATAGAGGAGTAAATATAGATAAAGAAGATTTTGAAGATATGGAGTTAAATACTATTCTTAAAGCTTCAGG
>JAHAIU010000164.1 GCA_018372555.1 Clostridium sp. | reverse complement strand
CCTATTATATATCTATAACAAAATTATCTTAATCAAGTTTTATTCTCCCAGCCCCCAACCTTCTCACTCCAAATTCTTAACTCCTTAATTTCTTCATTTTTGCATTTCTTATCATTCTTAATTAAAAAAACTCAGATACCTCTGAGTTTTCACCTAAATTGTTAATTGTTAACTGCTATTTGAAAAATCTCAGCTCATCTGAGTTTTCTCCTTACTTGTTAATTGCCCATTGTTAACTGTTAATTGAAAAATCCCTTGCTCATAAGGAAGCAAGGGATTTTTTCGGTAATATATATCTTAATTTTAGTAAGTGTAAAAACCTCTTCCAGTCTTTCTACCTAGGTATCCAGCTCTAACGTACTTTCTTAAAAGACTGCTTGCTCTATACTTGCTATCTCCAGTTTCATTAAATAAAACATCCATAATAGCTAAACATACATCTAATCCTATAAGATCTCCTAATGCTAATGGTCCCATTGGATGGTTTGCACCATATTTCATTGAAGTATCTATATCTTCTACTGAAGCAATTCCTTCTTGAAGAATAAAGCTTGCTTCATTTATCATAGGAATAAGTATTCTGTTAACTACAAATCCAGGAGCTTCTGCAACTTCTACTGGTTCTTTTCCAATTGCTACTGATAATTCTTTTACAGCATCAAAAGTTTCTTGAGATGTAGCTATTCCTCTTATAACTTCAACTAGCTTCATTACTGGAGCTGGGTTAAAGAAGTGCATTCCTATAACCTTATCTGGTCTCTTTGTTGCTGAAGCAACTTCAGTTATTGATAAAGATGATGTATTAGAAGCTAAAATAGTAGATTCTTTACAAATTCCATCTAATTCAGCAAATATACTTTTCTTTATTTCCATATTTTCTACAGCTGCTTCAATAACTAAGTCACAATCTTCAGCAAGAGATAAATCTGTAGTTCCAGATATTCTTCCAAGAATTGCTTCCTTATCTTCTTCAGTGATTTTTCCCTTAGCTACTAGCTTAGTTAATCCTTTATTGATTCCGTTAATTCCTCTTTCGACGAATTCATCCTTTATGTCCCTAACTATAACCTCATATCCTTTTTGAGCAAAAGCTTGAACTATACCAGCACCCATAGTTCCAGCACCTATAACAAAAATCTTTTTCATTTTAAAACACCCTTTCTTTCAATTAACAGTTAACATTTATCAAGTAACAATTAAGGTAATAATTTAGCCAAAGGCTAAGTTATCTATTTCATAACTCAGCTTGGCTAATTTATTTCCTCAATTATCCATAATACGTTATCTATTAAATTATTTAATTCTTATTTTATGAAATTTTTTAAAATTAATTTAAATTATATCATAAATTCCATATTATGTGAAACTAGTTTTATCCTAATCTATATCATAAATTTCAATTTACTAAACTTTTTTGAGTTTAATTATCAATTTTTCATTATTTCATTTTTTAACTTCTACTTATTCATTTTCTTTCATTGCTTTTAATTGAGCAGTCATTTCTGGTACTACTTTTAATAAGTCTCCAACTACAGCATAATCAGCTGTTTGCATAATTGGCGCTGAAGCATCCTTATTAATTGCTATTATAAGATCTGAATCTTGCATACCAGCAACGTGTTGAATAGCTCCTGAAATACCACAAGCTACATAAATATTAGGTCTTACTGTCTTACCTGTTTGACCTACTTGATAGTCTCTTTCTATCCAACCATTTTCAACAGCAGCTCTTGATCCAGCTACAGTTCCACCTAAAGCTTCTGCTAAATCTTCTAAGATAGCAAAGTTTTCTTTAGCTCCAACTCCTCTACCACCAGCAACTATGAAATTAGCTTCACTTATATCTACAATTTCTTTAGTTTCTTTTACTATTTCAACTATTTTAGTTCTTATATCTGAATCATTTAATTCAACTGCTACCTCTTCAACAGTGAACTTTCTATCTTCATCAGCAAGCTTTGAGAAAACTCCTGGTCTTACTGTTGCCATTTGTGGTCTATGATCTGGACAAGCTATTGTTGCCATTAAGTTACCACCAAATGCAGGTCTTGTTGCAAGTAAATCTGCCTTTTCAACATCAACATCTAAAACTGTACAGTCAGCTGTTAATCCTGTAGATAATCTAGCTGCAACTCTTGGACCTAAATCTCTTCCTATAAATGTTGCTCCAATAAATAATATTCCTGGCTTTCTCTCATTTGCTAAGTCACAAATAACCTTTGTATAACCATCAGTTGTATAATGTTTTAACCCTTCATTTTCAGCTACTAATACTTCATCAGCACCATGTCTTCCTAATGTATCAGCTAATCCTTTTACATTATCTCCTATTAAAAGTGCTGTTAATTTAACCCCTAATTTATCTGCAATCTTTCTACCTTCACCAAGTAATTCTAGAGAAACTTTTTGAAGTTCTCCTTCTCTTTGCTCAGCAAATACCCAAACGCCTTTGTAATCTGCTATACTCATCTTCATTTACCTCCCAAATCTTAGATGTAGTGTTTTTCTTTTAATTTTGCTAATACATATTTTGCAGCTTCTTGTGGAACTTCATTTATTATTTCTCCAGCTCCCTTAGTTTCCTTAGTCATAGTCTTCTTAACCTTAGTTGGAGAACCTTTAAGTCCAAGCTCTTCTTTATTTACATCTATATCATCTGCTGACCAGATTTGAATTTCTTTGTTAGCTGTGTCAAATATATATTGAACATTCATATATCTTGGTTCATTTAATTCTTTAATTGCTGTTAAAAGAACTGGAGCTTGAACTTTAATTAATTCATATCCATCTTCTAAAGCTCTGTTTACTAATAAACCATCTTCTTCTACCTTTACATCTTGAACGTAAGTTACTTGAGGTATATCTAAGTGTTCAGCTATTTCAGGTCCAACTTGAGCTGTATCTCCATCGATAGCTTGTCTTCCAGCGAATACTATATCATATTCTAATTTCTTTAATGCTCCTGCTAATGTTTTAGATGTTGCTAAAGTATCAGCTCCAGCAAAAGCTCTATCTGTAATAAGGATAGCTTCATCAGCTCCCATACATAAAGCTTCTCTTAAAGCATTTTGTGCTTGAGGAGGCCCCATGCTTAATACAGTAACCTTTCCTCCATTATTATCCTTTATTGTTAAAGCAGCTTCTAATGCATGCTTATCTTCTGGATTTATTATTGATGGTACTCCATCTCTTATAAGTGTTCCTGTTTTTGGATCAATTTTAACAGCTGTTGTATCTGGAACTTGTTTTAAACAAACTACTATATTCATTTATAAATCCTCCCCTTATCTTAAAGCGCTTCCTGAAATAACCATCTTTTGAACTTCAGATGTTCCTTCATATATTTCAGTTATCTTAGCATCTCTCATCATTCTTTCAACTGGATATTCCTTAGTGTATCCATATCCACCAAAGATTTGAACAGCTTTTGTAGTTACATCCATAGCTACTTCTGCTGCATAAAGCTTAGCTCTTGCTGCTTCTACACTATATGGCTTTTTATTATCTTTAAGCCATGCTGCTTTATAAACTAAGTGTTTAGCTGCTTCAATTTTCACATCCATATCTGCTATCATCCATTGTAATCCTTGGAATGCAGATAATGGTCTTCCAAATTGTTTTCTTTCCTTCATATAATTAACTGCTTCTTCAAAAGCACCTTCAGCAATACCTAAAGCTTGAGCTGCAATACCTATTCTTCCTCCATCAAGAGTTTTCATAGCTATTCCAAAGCCCTTACCTTCTTGTCCAATTAAGTTTTCTTTAGGAACTACGCAGTTGCTCATTACTAATTCAGTAGTTGAAGATGCTCTAATTCCAAGCTTTTCTTCTTTCTTACCAATTGAGAAACCTTCAAAGCCTTTTTCAACTATAAATGCTGAAATACCTCTAGTCCCCTTAGATTTATCTGTCATTGCAAATATAATAAATGTTTCAGCTACTCCCCCATTAGTTATAAATATCTTTGAACCATTTAATATATAATTGTCTCCATCTTTAACTGCTACAGTTTGTTGTCCTGCTGCATCTGTACCAGCACCTGGTTCAGTTAATCCAAAAGCACCAAGTTTTTTACCAGTAGCTAAATCTGTTAAATACTTTTCCTTTTGATCTTTAGTACCAAATTGATCTATTAAAGAAGCACATAGTGAAGTATGAGCAGAAACTATAACTCCTGTAGTTCCACATACTTTAGATAACTCTTCAACTGCCATTATATAAGAAAGAGTATCTCCACCAGCTCCACCATATTCCTTTGAAAATGGAATTCCAAGCATCCCTAATTTCGCCATTTTTTCAACATTTTCCATAGGAAATCTTTCTGTTTCATCAATTTCAGCAGCTATTGGTTTAACTTCATTCACAGCGAATTCTCTAACCATTTGCTTTACTAATTCTTGTTCTCTAGTTAATTGGAAATTCATTAATTATACCTCCTCGATATTGCAACTTAAATTGAAATAATTAAACTTTATAATATTATAATTATTTTGTATATTTCATTTTTTCTGACTATTTATTTAAAAAATTTTTAGCTCTTCTTTCCATAAAAGCAGTCATACCTTCTTTTTGGTCCTCTGTTGCAAAACATTTACCAAAGTCTCCTGCTTCTATTTCAACAGCCTTATCTATATCAACTTGCATTCCCCTATTTATTGCATCCTTACATAGTTTAACTGCTATTGGAGCATTAGCCATAATTAAACTAGCCATAGCCTTTGCTTCATCCATTAATGATTCTAAAGGAACTACCTTATTTACTAATCCAATACTTAATGCCTCATCAGCCTTAATAGTAGCACAAGTATAAATAAGTTCTTTCGCCTTACCTTCACCTACTAATCTAGGTAATCTTTGAGTTCCACCAAAACCTGGTGTAATTCCAAGACCTGCTTCTGGTTGAGCAAACTTAGCTTTTTCAGAAGCTATTCTAATATCACAAGCCATTGCAAGCTCACAACCACCACCTAGAGCAAATCCAGATATAGCTGCTATTACAGGCTTGTCTAGTTTTTCTAATCTTCTGAAAACTTTATTTCCTAAAAGACCAAAGTTTCTTCCTTCTTCTTCTGATAAGTCTTTCATTTCAGATATATCAGCTCCAGCTACAAAAGCTTTTTCTCCAGAACCAGTTAATATAACACAGTATATGTTGTTATCCTTTTCTAAATCATCAAGCACTACGTCTAAGTCTTTTAAAGTCTCTGAGTTTAGTGCATTTAATGCCTTAGGTCTATTAATAGTAACAATAGCTAAGTGTTCACTTTTTTCAAGAATTATATTTTTTAATTCCATTTTAAAGTTCCTCCCTTTTTACCCATAATTATATAATTTTTTTAATAACATTATTTGTATATTAATCAATTTCAATTGTTAATCTTATAACAATTGAAATTAAAAAATAATTGAAGCTAAGCTTCAATTATTATTATAAACTCTTAAATTTTCTTTTGCAATAACTATTTCTAAATAAAACCATGTATAAATTTACATATTATTTTCATCTTTATCATGTAATAAGTATATCAATGTTAATAAACTTTCTGATAAATGTACATTTTCTACCGTAACATTTTCTGGTACTGATAAGTCAACAGGAGCAAAGTTCCATATTCCTGTAACTCCATTTTCAACTAAGATATCACATACCTTTTGAGCATTGATTCTAGGTACACAGATTATACCAATATCAACTGCATTTTCTCTTAAATAACTTTTTAACACGTCAATATCTTCAATTTCAATATCCCTAATTCTCATTCCTATTAGTTTAGGGTTTGCATCAAATATTGCTCCTATATTAAGTCCTACTTGAGAAAATCTACTGTAATTGGCAATTGCTTGCCCTATATTACCAGCACCGATTATAATACCTTTATACTCTCTATTCAGTCCTAATATTAAGCTAATTTGATTGTAAAGATCTTTAACATTATATCCATATCCTTGTTGCCCGAAATCTCCAAAGCAATTTAAGTCTTGTCTTATTTGCGACGCCGTAAAACCTATCTTTTCCCCTAATTCCTTTGAGGAAATTCTATCTACATCATTTTTTAATAATTCTTGTAAATATCTATGGTATTTAGGTAATCTCTTAATTACGGCCATTGAAATATTCTTTTTCTTATCCATAATAATTTTTCTCCTAATTTTCTTATTATATTATTTTTAAATAAAATTAATCTATTATATAATATAGTTTACCACTTTTCATTCAATTTTAAAACACTCCAAGTTATCTATTTAACAAACTTTTTCTAAAATCCAAATAAATAAGGTCAAATTTTTAATAAATTCCTATTTTACTTTTATGAAAATATCATATTTTTAGCAAAATAATTATATATAGAGCTGTATTTATTCTAATTTAATTACTCTTATTACTATTTTAAAATAATTCTAATTAATAAACAATATCATTTATAAAATAGTAATAAATTGAGCAGGAGTTTTTAATATATTATGCT
>JAHAIU010000163.1 GCA_018372555.1 Clostridium sp. | reverse complement strand
AACTTATAGTATTTGAAGAATTTTTACTAATGGTATATTATTGTAAATATAATCATAAAAAGTGGGGGATTTTTTTATGTCTAATATCAAAAGAGAAGATTATATTAATGAAATAAAGAAAAATATTGAAGAGAAGATGAAAAGGCTTTTTGAAAGGGCTCATAAATATACAGAGAACTTAAGCCATGAGGATATAGTAAAATTACATGAAAATCATGTTAAGGACATATTTTATCCGTATATGAATAATCTGCCAGCTCTAAAAAAGATGGTAGAAATAAATGGAGAAGAAAAAGTATTAGAAGATATTAAGGCTAAGTTTATGGGAACTTTTCATTTCCATGAGAAGATGTTAAAGTGTGATGTAGTTAGAGAAGAGAGAAGTACTAAATATACAGAGGCAGAGCTTTTAGAGCATAGGGAGAAAATATCAAAATATATTCAAAATTTAACAACATCAATAATTGAAGAATGTAAGGATTTAAATAGTGAGGAATTAAAAGAAGTACATATGTTTATATTTAAACTTATATTTGATTCTGATATAGAACATATACCATGTTTTAAAAAGGCATCAGAGACTATGAATATGGATGTTGTAAATAGAATACATAATAGAAAAGTTCCAGAGACTATAAATAAGTATAGTGATCTATAAAGAAAATTAAAAGATGGAAGCTTTTAATTAATGAAATTTACTTTTAGAACTATTTTTTGCTTAAAGTAATATAAATCCTTTAAATGTAGATTATTTATAGAAATAATTATTAATATATGTAAGAAAATTTAATTTAGAAGATTTCTTACATATATTATTTTTTTTGTGGTACAATAGTATTATAGATAAAAATAAAAATATTGTTTATTTGCACGAGATTTTTTTATAAGTGCCTAAGTAAACGTTTACTTAGGCGATTTTATATATAATAAAGATTTCAGAATTATCTAAAATAATAAAATATATTATTAATAATATTTAGGAGGTAAATTTAATGTTTAAAAAAGGGGATTTAATTTTATATTCATCACATGGAATATGTAAGATAGACGATATATGTGAAAAGACTTTTTCATATGTAAAAAAAGATTATTATATACTGCATCCTATGGGGGATAAAAAACTAAGTATAAGTATTCCTGTAGAGAATGGTAATACATCAATGCTTGAACTTTTATCACAAGAAGAGGCTGGTGAAATATTAGAATCATTTAAATATGATGGATGTGATTGGATAGATGTAGATAAAGAAAGAGGAGAAGTATATAGTAATATTGTAAAAAAAGGAAATAGAAAAGAAATAGCTAAAATAGCTAATACTCTTATTAAAGAAAGAAGTAAGCTAGAAGCAAGTGGGAAGAAGTTCCACGAAAAAGATAAAAGACTTTTATCTAATATTGAAAATAGTCTATTTGCAGAACTTGCTTTTCTATTAAATGTTTCTTTAGAAGATATAGAAGAAAAAGTAAAAATATATATAAATAATTAGAGGTGAAAATTTTTGAATATTGATAAGGAAAAGCTAATTGCAATAGATTCAGTAATGAATCAAATAGAGAAGCAGTATGGAAAAGGCTCAGTTATGAAACTTGGAGCAAATACCACAATGGATATTGAAGCTATATCTACGGGATGTTTATCACTAGATATAGCTTTAGGTTTGGGAGGAGTTCCAAGAGGTAGAATAATAGAAATATATGGACCAGAAAGTTCAGGTAAGACAACTATTGCACTACATATAATAGCAGAGGCGCAAAAGTTAGGTGGTTCAGCAGCCTTTATAGATGCTGAACATGCATTAGATCCTAATTATGCAAAAAACTTAGGAATAAATGTAGATGAGTTAATAGTCAGCCAACCTGATAATGGAGAACAGGCACTAGAAATAACAGAAGCATTAGTAAGATCTAATGCGTTAGATGTTCTAGTAGTAGACTCTGTTGCAGCATTAGTACCAAGGGCTGAAATAGAAGGAGATATGGGAGATTCTCATATAGGTCTTCAAGCAAGATTAATGTCACAAGCTCTAAGAAAACTTACAGCTTCTATAAGTAGATCTAAATGTGTTGTAATATTTATAAACCAATTAAGAGAAAAAATAGGAGTAATGTTTGGAAGCCCAGAAACAACAACTGGTGGACGAGCTCTAAAATTCTATTCTTCAGTAAGATTAGATATAAGAAGGATAGATAGAATAAAGGTAGGAGAAGAGGTTTTAGGGAGCAGGGCAAGGATAAAAGTAACTAAAAATAAAGTAGCTCCACCATTTAAAATAGCAGAATTTGATATTATGTATAATGAAGGAATATCAAGAACAGGTAATATAGTAGATATAGCTGTTAATGAAGATATAATAGCCAAAAGTGGTTCATGGTTCTCTTATAATGATATAAGATTAGGTCAAGGAAGAGAAAATGCTAAAATATACTTAAAAGAAAATAAAGAAATTGCTATTGAAATAGAAAACAAAATTAGGGAAAAATATAACCTTCCATTAGTGAAAGAAGAAAAAAGCGAGAAGTCTAAAGTAAAAGATAAAGCTAAAGTAGCGAAATCTAAATTAGTCCAAGCTGAAGATATGGATTTAGTAAAATCTGATGAAGTTGAGCCTAAAGTGGGACAGGCTAAAAAGTAGGGTTTAGTAAAAGATGATGAAACAGAAACTATAAAGTAGAATCAAAAATAGAATAAGCTTTAGAAGTTAATTTAACAAAATATTATGAAGTGAAATCTAGAGTAGGACAGGCTAAGAGGTAGAATTAATAAAAGATCATGAAGTAGAATTAAAGATGGTATAAGCTTTAGAAGTGAAGTTAGTTAAAAGTGATGAAGTAGAATGCAAAGTAGACAAGTGAAGAAGTGTATTTAATAAAAGATAACGAAGCAAAATCAATAGTGTGCAAGTCTAAGAAGTTAATTTAACAGGATATAATTAAGCAAAACTAAAAGCAAGTCAAGATAAATAGATATAACAAATCGAATAAGTATAGCAATCCTTATATATCAATTCTTAGTAATAAGATTTTCAAGTGATGATATCAGTATTAATAGTTAATGTAATACAATACTAATACTTAGAAATAAATTGCGTAGCAAGGTTACAAAAGTACAATATGGTAAGTTGAAGAATACTTATATAAGTTGTATAAAGTTTTTATGTTTTATTAAATTAGTTCAGATAAAACGTTCAGTTAAGTAAATACAGAATCAACTTGTATAAAAATTAAAAAATATATATGCTTTCAATTAATGTTTATACTTTAAAACTATTTTTCACTCAAAATAATATAGGCACTTAAAATATAGATTATTTATTAAAACATATATATGATAATTCATGAATTAAATTGTTTAAATATTATGTAAAATATTAAATTTTACAGATAGTATTGAATATACAGAAATTTAATTTTAAAAATAAGTCTAATAATAATTAATATAACTAGCAATATAGTTTTTAATGGGATGCATTGGATTTAATAATCTAATGCATCTAATTTTTATAAATAGAAGAAATAATATTAATACGATATATTTTGACAATTATCTAAAGTGCTGTTAAAGTTTAATAGTTACTAGTTGAAGGAAAGAGGTAAATAACAAATGAATTTTGAAAATCTTAATATAAATGAAAAGACTATAAATGGATTGAAAACCATGGGAATAAATGAGCCAACTGAAATACAGAAGGTAGTAATTCCTGCAGCTCTTAATGGAGAAAATATAATTGGTCAATCTGAAACAGGTACTGGGAAAACTTTAGCTTACCTTTTACCAACAATAGAAAAAATAGACGTAAGTAAAAAAGAAATGCAATGCATAATATTAGCTCCAACTCATGAGTTAGCTATTCAAATAAATAATACAATTAATGAATTAAAAAAAGCATCAGCTTTAGATATTACATCTATATCATTAATAGGTAGTGCTAATATTAAAAGACAAATAGATAGCTTAAAAGCAAAACCTCATATTATAGTTGGTTCTGCTGGAAGAATATTAGAATTAATACGTAAAAAGAAGGTAACAGCTCATACTATAAAAACTATTATAATTGATGAAGTAGATAAGCTTTTAGATAAAAACAATCTACCTGCTGTAAAGGACATAATAAAATGTACTCAAAAGCAAACTCAAGTAATGATGTTTTCAGCTACATTAACAGGTAAAACTTTAGATATTGCTAAGACTTTAAAAGAAGATATAAAAGTTATATCAGTTAAAAATAATAAAGTTAATGAAAATATAAGCCATAATTATATAAAAACTGATGCTAGAAAGAAAATTGAAACTTTAAGAAAGCTTATAAATGCAACAAAGGCAGAAAAAATATTAGTATTTAATAATGATAGTTATACTACAAATACAGCAATTGAAAACTTATCTGCAAGTAAGATAAAAATAGCTACTATTGCTGGTAATAATAAAATGGAAGAGAGAAAAAAGGCTTTAGAAGACTTTAGAAAAGGTAAAATCCAAGTGTTAATTGCTTCAGATATTGCTGCTAGAGGATTAGATATTAAGGGAGTAACTCATGTTATTAACCTAGATATACCTGAAGATCCTAAGGATTACTTACATAGAGCTGGAAGAGTTGGAAGAGCAGGAGAAACAGGAGATGTATTCTCAATAGTTTCAGATAGAGAAGAAAGTATAATAAAGATGCATGAAAAGAACTTTAAAATTAGTATTGTAGAAAAGCATCTTTATAAAGGGAATATAGAAGAATAAAATTAAGAGTAAAGCTTATGTTATTACTATAGTGAGTGACATAGGTTTTTTATTTATGCTTTGAATTTAAGTATTATAATAAAAGGATTTTTATTATAGTTTTTTAAAAAGATATGGTAATATAATAGGTATAAGATGGGAATGAATATAAAATATTATAAGTTTTATGATTGTAATTAAAGAAATTATATCAAAATAATTTGAATTTTATAATAATCGAAAAGGAGAATTTTTATGTTTGATATATTAGAAGAAATATTATTAAAAAGTGAGCTAGTTACGTTATTTACTTTCAGAAAGAAAGATGATAAGACTGATAATGAAAAACCACATATATCTTATAGAGTTAAGTCTAACATGTATAGAATAAGAGCTTTTGAATTATGGGGAAATGTGGATGGTTTTTATTTTAGAGTTTATCATTCTAATAAAATAAATGATAATCTAAAAAAGAAATTATCTACTATTAATGGTGTTATAAACAATACAGATAGTATAGTTGATTATAAAACAGATGATTATATAGAATTAGCAGTAACTATTAAAAATATTCTTACAAATGATGAAATAATAAATGAATGCCAAACTAATGGTGTTTTTGCTAGAACTTCAAAATTTGAAGGCTTAGATTTACCTGATATAGATGTAAGTCAAAATGATGTTATGGGACAAACATTTACATGGAAAGATATAATAGGAATTTGGGAAGATAATTCAAAAAATAATAATTTGAAAAAAGTTTTGAGTCAAAATGGAATATATATTCAAAGATCAAAAGATGGGAAAAGCAGATATATTGGAAGCGCCTATAGTTCAGAAGGTATAATTGGGAGATGGATGAAGCATCTTAATTCAAATGGCGATGCACAGCATTTAAATTTGTTTGTACTTGAAAATGGATATAATGAAATTGTATTTTCTTTTATTGAGTTTTATGAAGGAGATGATATTGTTAAAAGGGAGAATTTATGGAAAAACACCCTAGGAACTATTAATTATGGACCATACAATGGAATTCAATTAAATAACAATTAATATTATATATTGGTTTAAGTTATAAAATAAATTTTTTATAAGATTAGTTTTAAGGAGAATGTAATATGAATAGAAAAGAAGTAATAAATGTTTTAAATTTTAGACATGCGTGTAAAGAATTTGATAAAGAAAAGAAGATAGCTACAGAAGATGTAGAAGCAATACTAGAAGCAGGAAGACTTTCACCTAGTTCATTAGGAATAGAACCATGGAAGTTCTTGGTAATAGAGAATCGAGAATTAAAAGATGAATTAGGAGCAGTATGTTGGGGTGGAAAAACTCAAATGCCAACATGTAGCCATTTAATAGTAGTGTTAAGTAGGAAGGCTAAAGAATTAAGATATGATTCAAGCTATACAAACCATATCTTAAAAGATGTTAAGAAGCTTCCAGAAGAAGCAGAATTAAAGTTTAAAGGGATGATGAAATCATTAGAAGAGCAACGTTTTAAAGATGATAAAGATCTAGAAGCCTATGCCTCAAACCAAGTATATATAGCAGTAGGAAACATGATGACTGCAGCTGCAATGCTAGGAATTGATTCTTGCGCTATTGGTGGAATAGATAAAACTACAGTAGAAAAGATGTTAATTGATAGGGGAGTATTAGATACAGAGAAATTCAACATATCCTTATGTCTTGCTTTTGGATATAGAGTGAAGGAAGCAGGAGAGAAGTTAAGACAGGAAATTAGTGATATAGTTACTTGGGTGAAATAAAAC
>JAHAIU010000162.1 GCA_018372555.1 Clostridium sp. | reverse complement strand
TAATTAATAAATATTTTAATCTAACTTATGATGGTTATAAGAATAAACTGTCAAACTTAAAAATAATGGTATCTGTATTATAGCTACTATAATTACCGCATATGGAACCCATATAGAAAATGAGCCAATATTTAAATAATCAAATCCTGCAAAGTCATAAAGTATACTATTTTGAAGGGCTAATCCTCCAGATGGCCAAATACTATGAACCCAGCTTCCAATTGATCCAGGTAATATGGCTGACAAAAATATTGGAAGTATACAAGTAACTAATGTGCCTGTTAAAGATGCAACCTGTGTTTTACATATTGATGATAAGAATAATACAAAACTAAGCATTGCTGATAGTAATATTCCACTCACAATAATAAGTATCCATTGCATTTGCCCTACAGTCCATGGCACTAATATATTAATTGAAAAGAGCATCTGAATAGATGTCTGTAAACTCTCCCATCCAAAAAGACTATTTGTTACTAATATCCATATCAAAGCACAAATTGTAAATGCTACTCCAGAAATCAAAAAGGCTGATAAAATTTTGGTAACAGCTAGGCGATTACGTCCATATTTTGTGCAACGTAAAATGCTGTCTGCTTCAGTCTGATAATCTGAAGAAAATATCGGTGCAGCAATGATACTGCAACAAAGCATAATAATGAATAATAAAAAGGGTTGGTAGTCCATAGCATCTGCCGTAATACCTGAATAATAATAAAATGGTTTTGGAACATTACTGAATTTTTCTATAGCATCTTTTTGTGCCATATCTGAATTCGGTTGCTCCATCTCCATCAGAGAAATTAACTTTTCCAAAGAATCTTCATAAAAATCTTTAGCATTCCCTGGATTTAAGTCCATAATTTCAGGTTCCATGCCTGTCACAGGGTTCACATTCACCTCTAAAACGCTTTTAATTAATGGTGCATAGGGCAAATATTTTTCTTTATAAACGTCACTAGGTAATTCATAAATATCTTTCACCCCATTTTCTCTCAATGTTTCCTGCACTGATTCTATTGCATATTGAATTTTTTCTGGTGTAACTTCTCCAGATATTTCTTCTCTAATTTCCTTGTAACGCCTGATTGCACTAACACCTTCCAATGTTTGTCCATTATTATCCGTATAATACATAAATGTAGTCGGTATATATGCGAACAATACAGAACATATTACTGCTCCTAGAAGTAAAATCCATGTTAATCTAGTTTTTAGTACACGCTTCAACTCTAAACCTAAAAGGCGCATTTATTTCACCTCCTTATTAGTTTCCTGTGGGAAAAGCCATAGATATAAGTCTTCCAATCGAGGTTTTACTTTGAATGATTCTGATGAAAAAGGTTTTTCTGCTAAATATCGTACAGTTACTTTTCCATCATCCTCATTTCTTAAGTTTACAATCTGTAATTTCTTCTCATATTCAGGTAATTGTTCCGTAGATACTTCGCACTCCCACACTTTTCCATTCATTTCTTGTACTAATTCGTCTGTGGTTCCTGTTGCAATTATTTGTCCATTTTTCATAATGGCATTCTTTGTAGCTATATACTCTATATCCGATACAATATGTGTAGAAATCAATACAATTCTATCTTTTGCAAATTCCGAAATCATCTTACGGAAACGTACACGTTCTCCTGGATCTAACCCACTAGTAGGCTCATCTAAAATCAATACCTCTGGGTCATTTAAAAGTGCCTGGGCAATTCCTACACGTCGCTTCATCCCACCAGATAATTTATTAATCTTCTTATTTCTAACATCTTCAAGGGATAAATTTTCTAAAAGCTCATTAATTTTTTTCTTTGTATCTTTTTTTGTTAGCCCCTTTAACGTAGCAACATATTCTAGATAGTCCTTCACAGTAAACTCAGGATAGAACCCAAATTCTTGTGGAAGATATCCAAAAATATCACGGTATTTTCCCTTTAATGTAGTAATAGGAATTCCATCGTATTCTATTTTCCCATCAGATGGCTCCATAATTCCAGCAATCATTCTCATCAATGTAGTTTTACCTGCACCATTAGCACCTAACAATCCCCATACACCTGATGTAATATGAAGACTAACATCATTCACAGCATTTTTGTCTTTAAACTGCTTTGATACATTATTAATAAATAATTCCATATCTTTCCCCTTTCTAATTTACACAATCTGCAACTCTATCACAGCAGATCGTAACATTATATAACGAACCTGACTAATGCAAATTCCAATCAGGATGACACAAATCCCAATCCATCCTATATTAAACATTTCTCTAAAAATCCATGGACATGTTTTCCACATTACAACTGCTCCACATAAAATAGATCCTCCTAAGGTAATACAAAGAAGCTTAAATCTTTTCATTGGAACATGACCTATTAAATATAGAACTACACTGCTCATCAGAAGAAATGGAATTAACAAATACAATACTGCATTAATGATACTAATTGATGTGTATAAAATAGTTATCAAAAGCAATCCTACTATCATAACGCCATCTCCAATTCCAATCATCAAAAGTTTTGCCAGTAGCAACCTACTTGTAGAAAATCTTGTTGCCGCTTCAATTTCATTCATATTATACCTTAAGGAGCGTTCCACAAAGGGAACTGATGTCATCATAATTAATATTGCACACCCACATAATAATATGGCTATCTGCCATCCATTATCTAAAGATAACTCTCCATATGCATATCCAAGTATGCCTACCAATATCAATAAGGCGAATCCTTGTACCAACCAAATAGAATATGAAAGGTATTTCACTTGCCTTATAAAAAATTCCCAGAAACTAATTCTACATCCTCCCTGCATTCTTAAAAATTCTCTATTTGTGTTTTTTAATACCCTCTGTAAATGAGTTTCATCTTGTATTTTTACTTGATTCTGCATTGCTTGTTTCAATTGCTTTTCAAATTTTGTGTTCAATTCCATTTCCTCCTTTCTTATATTCTGATTTCAACTGCTTAAGAGTCCGGCGTAAGCGGGACTGTACTGTACGTAATGGCAATTCTGTAATGCTTGCAATTTCCCGTAATGAAAGACCTTGACTAAATCTCAGTATTACAATTTCTATTAAATCATCTGATAACGCCTTTGTCATCTGACGCAATTGAATATCAGCCTCTACTTCTAAGAATCCTTGCTCTGTGTACGAAAATTCCTCCTGCTGATTCTCAATAGAAACATCTTTTAGATATTTTTTCCTATGCATGTCCACGCATGTGTTAGCTGCAATTTTATATAAAAGTGCTTTAAACTGCCCTTTATGAACATAATAATCAAAATAACGGATTGCTTTCAAAAAGGTCTCTTGTGTGGCATCTTCTGCACTTTCCCTACTTTGTGCATGCCAGAGACAATAACGTAAAATATCTGAGTAATAAAATTTAACTAATTCACTCAATGCATCACTGTCACCATTTTTTATTCTTTTTAATAATTCATTTTCGCGCGTCAATTTAATTCCTCCTAAGGGCGTCCCCTATATAATATAACGATTCAAACACACAAAATGATTTTAAAAATTTAATTTTTCTAAAACTTTTTTATTTTTTGCGCTTAATTCAACAATCACACAAAAAAGCAAATAAAAAGCAAAAAAATAAATACCCTTAGGATTTTTCCCGAGGGTATTTATCTTTATATTATAAATACGCTTATTATTGCTATAAAAACATACAAATATGGTTCTAGTTTAATAATCTTACTTTCAAAATCTTTAGTATCTACTACTGTTTTTCTAGTTAACTTCTTAAATACTTTTCTTAAAGAATTAAATATAATCCATCCAATAATTGTACCTAAAGTATTCATTATTAAATCATTAATATCTGTTGCCCTATTCTTAGTAAAAAGTTGTCCTATTTCTATTATAAAAGAAAATATTATTCCATATGATAATGTGTTTAAGAAACTTCTGTATTTCTTCCATAAAGTAGGTAATAAAAATCCAAAAGGCATAAAGAAAATTATATTTAATATACCTGAAATATCAAATCCATCATTAAAAGGTATTAAATTTATATTAGGATTAAATATAGCTTCATTAAGTCCAGATAGTCTTCTCCATTCACTTATTGATGGGAAACCAACAACTTCTGCTAATGCAATTATTAAATAAATCATAAACATATATCCAAATATGTTATGCTGCACTCTAATTTTTTCTTCTTCCTTATAACTAATTCTCATAACAATACTTATTAATATTGTAAGTAGAACTAATGCTAATATTAAACTTATTAACTCATTCATACACTATCCCCCTATGTATCAATACATATATAAATCTATTTAAGTATGTTTTATAAATACCTCTCACATACATATATGATTATATAAATAACTTCTTAATATTTGCTTAAGTCCTCCTTAAAATCCTCTTAATAGTAAAATTTAAGTAGTAAATTTTCATAATTTGTAGGATACTTTATTAAATTTACACACCACTTAGCAAAGTCCTTTTCATTATTTATCCATTCAGTCATATCCTTTGCATCTAATGGCTTATATGGTCTTATTCTAACCATAGCTTTTCCTCTCATCCAATCCAATTATCATTATTTACCTATTATACTTTATCACAAGATTTTCATCTTACTCAATTTTATCTTTATACATTTATAAATAAAAAGGGACTATCCTCTTATATAAAGTGATAATCCCTTTAAGTTATTTATCTATTTTTTCTTTACTATTTTTGTAACAACTACACTAATATCTAATCCACTAATTTTTTCAGCTCTAAAATTTCTTCTTTTGTAAGCTTTGAATACTTCATTATTTTTTCGATGGATTCATTATCTCTAAGCATTTCTTTAGCTATCTCTAATCTTTCTTCTATCTTACCTTCCTCTATTCCTTCTTTTCTTCCTTCTTCGATTTTCTCTCTATCTCGTTCTAAAAGTGTCATAAATTCCACCTCCACACTTGCATCATTCTTAACTTTAATAACTTTTTTATGTATGTTTTTCACAAGGGTTCCTTTAGAATTTTCTGCTGTTTTATCGTTTGAGTTCTCTACATAATTTAAAAATCCTATAAGTTCATCGCTTAAATCATTCATAATACCTTTTGTATTTAATATAATTTTATTGGTATCATCCATTAATTTAATAGTATTATCTTCCACACAAACTGTTTCAAATGTATACTTATGTCTTCCTTTTTCAAATAAATCAAATGTGCATATAAAAATAATATAACTCTTTGAGAGTTTTTTATAATCTTCCCCCTTACTTATTAAATCAAGATCAATATTGCCTTGATAATATCTAAGTCTTTTAGGAAGGTTTTTGTGTTTCCCTCTTTGCATTTCTACATTATACACAGTATTATTTTCATCTTTAACATATATGTCTAATCTAATGCCCTTACTTTCTAAAAGCAAATCTATAGTTTTTTGATTTTCAGGTATTTCTATTTTTGTAATTTCTACTTCTAAAAGTTTTTCTAAAAACTCTTTGCATATTTCCTTATCGCTCATTACTTTTGCAAATAAGAAGTCATCTTCTAAATTTAATTCTTTTAATGTTTTAGACATTATATTTTTCCTTACTATTTTTTTATCTTTTGTTTAATTATTTACCATTATTATATTAAATTATTCATATTATATCAACTTGTTCCCTTAGCTCATTACCCATTTATGTCTTCTTTCACACTCTTAGAAAACTCATAAATGAATTATCCATACTCCTTACCTTTATCTATAAATAGATTTAAATATTTATATAATTTATTACAATTACATTATTACTTTTTCTTCAATACATCTAACTGTATGTTATTCAATATAAAAAAAGAAACTCAGCTCTACTAAGTTTCTTTCTTAATTATTCATTTAGATATCTTTAAAATAAATCTATTCTTTTTCTCTAAGCTTAATCCCACTTTCAAAATATCTCATAAACTTTTCTACTACTTCATCATTATCATATTCTTCATCACTTAAAAGTTCGAATAGTGCTGAAGAAACTAGAACTCCTAGGAAACCATAACTTAGTAAAACTGGATCTTCATCTTCTATATATCCTGCATCCATAACTGCTTTGAATTTCTTTGAGCTTTTATTTATCAGGCTCTTTGTTTCTTCTCTTAGCATATTATTTCTTTCACCAGTTCCCCAAATTTGGCTAATTATAACCTTAAATAAGTCTTTATTTTCATAAACATATTTAAGTTGTACCTTTGCTGATTCTTTTATTATTTCATATGGATCCTTAATGTCTCTAGTTGCTTTTTCAACTTCCTCATGAATAAGATTCATACCTTCTTTTATAATAAATATAAAAAGCTCTTCCTTGCTTTTAAAATGATAATATAAACTTCCCTTTGCAACTCCAGCTCTTGCAACTACTTCATCCATAGTAGCACCTGAATACCCACAATTAGAAAAAACTTGTATGGCTGATTCAAAGATAGCCCTTTTAGTTTTATTCATTTACTCACACCTTCTTAGAAATTATCCTTACGTATTCTATCATA
>JAHAIU010000161.1 GCA_018372555.1 Clostridium sp. | reverse complement strand
TTAATATAGATTTATATTGACAGTAATTCAAAATAATATAGTAAAAATTTATTTCAATAAAAAATTATTATACTATAATAGTGTACTAATACTTGAATAATTTTATAACTAAAGAGGATGTAGAAAGATTTGTGTAAAAGCAAATCTACTACATCCTCTCAAAATATTCTAAAACTTAAATTAGTATTTTCAACAACAACCTCTAAAGAAGTGTCCATTTATTTGGGTTCACTTCAAACTTTAGATGTGCTTTCATGTAAAGGCCCATCTGATCATTATAATCTCTTTTATAATTTTTAAATTTCTTATTTCATTTTCAATAATAATCCTCTAGTTTATTACATCTAAATTAGAAGTATCCCATTCATAATTATTGGTTGACTTTGTATTACTTTCTCTTTCTATACTTACTAAATTTTTATGCTATTTTACTTTCAAAGTAACATTAGTCATACTCTATTTTAAAGATATCTTTTTTTAAGCCTCAAGTTAAGCATGTAACCTTTTTTTCTTTTTATAAGCAATAACAACTAATACACCACCTGATACAGCAAACAACAACATTAATCCTGCTATATTTGTTGTATCTCCTGTATATACTGTGTCTCCTGTGTCTCCTGTATCTCCTATATCTCCTGTATCTCCTGTAATACTATCCTTTACTTTTAGACTTTGGATTGCTTCAATTAGATTAGAGTATGCTTTATCAACTTCTTCTTCTGTTCTGTTTTCGTTGTCAATTACTCCTTTTGCTTCCTTCAATGCAGTCTGTAATGCATTGTAACTTTCATCTGTATAGTTATTCTGTTTTAATGTTACATAGTCATTATACAATTTTTCTAATATTTCTACATTGACTTCCGTTCCTAATTTTACTAGATTTTTCCTTGCTTTTTCTGTTGCATAAACTAATTCAGCCATCTGTGCATCATTTATATCCGAGGTATCTTTTATTGAATTTTCCAAATTTTCTTTTGCTGTAATAAACACCTTCCAACTATCTGCTGTGAAGTCTTTTTCTTTCAATTCTTCTACATTTAACTTATCTAACAATACTTGTGCTTCTGTTATATCAGCGCGTTTTTCTAATATCGTTCTGTGTTCTTGTAATGCACTTACAAGATCTTCTACCTCACTATCTGATGAAGCATTTTTATTCTTTAATAATTCTTTTGCTTCTTTCAGTGTATCTGCTGCCACTTTTTCATATTCTTTAATAGAAGATTTCGTATAAATATCACTTAACTCTTCATTTATTACTGATTCTAAGTGACTGTAATCGATACGATAAACAGATTCTGATTTTTTAGTACCATACGCTTCAAATTCTACTAAATGGTCTGAAGTTCCAGCATTATCAGTTCTTCCATTTACATAGATCCTGATATATCGTGCAGAAACAGGAGTTTGTAATGTAATTTCTTTTCCATCCTTTGTTTCTTTGTATAATTCATCAGTACCTTTTCCTAGATTGTGTACATTTCCTGATTTATCAGAATTGTATACAATTGTTTGATCTGTAAATTCTTTATCATTACTTAAGGAAATTACTGTTGGTCCATATGTCCTATTATCTTGGAAATAACGTGTTAAGTGTAGTTTGCTTAATTCATATTCTGTACCTAAATCAAATTCTACGTAACGAGAGTGGTTCTTACCATCTGTAGTATCTTTCAATTCTAAATATGAATTAGTATCCTTATTTCCATCATTTATATTACCAAAAGGCTTATCACTTTTTTCAGTTATTGTCTTACCTTCAGTAACATCATATGCACTAATCTTCAACTGTGGATTCACTTTACGTGATATAACATTGCCTTCTAAATCAATATAGTTAGCTACTTCATCATATGCTAATGCTTTATCCATCAAAGTAATATATTTAGCAGTTCCTTCTAAACCTTTTCCAAATACTAAATTACCTTTTTCAATCACAGGGTTAACTTTATTTTCATCATACACAGATGCTACTAACTTACCATCAATATATAATTTCAACATACCGTTGATTTCTTTTACAGCGCTAAACTGATGCTCTTCTCCATCTGCAATAATCCCTTTTATTTCAGATTGTACACTTCCATTCTGTATAGTTTTTTCTTCATATTTAGAATTCACTGTCATACCGTTTAAAGAGAATGTTAAATAACCTTCTTCATCAATAGATAAAGTATAGCTTCCTTCTTGACGAACAATTTCAGCGTTTTTAGATGTTGTTTTCAACCTACCTGTAATAGAGAAACCCTCTTTACCATCAATAGCATACATATTTCCTTTATTGATTTCATTACCATCTAATTCACGATTTACGATACTATTTACAACGTCATTTTCATAGTAATCATTAACTAATGAACTCATTGTTATATTTCCAACAACATCTTGTACACCATTTACTGATACTTTTATATTTGTTGCATCTGCTATATTTTCTTTTAAAGTCAACTCTACTGTACGCAAATCTTCCTTTAATAATACACTTTCTACACTATTGTCTTCTACTATAAATGCTTCTTTACCTGGTTCACGAATCATTTCATTAAATTCTACTTCTACCTTATTTCCATTAGCGTGAACAGAGTCAATCTTAGCACTTGTTATATCTTTATTTCCATATTGTAAAATTAATACTTCTTTAGGTTTCAATGTATAAGTAACTTCATCCCCATAGGACAACGATTCATTAGTCTGATGTTCTAAATCACCAATAACTACCTTTCCATATACATCTTTTGTATCTTCAGCTACACCAATTAAACGATCGTATTTTACAGTATAAGTCTTTGTTTCACTTGAAGGATTTCTTAAAGATATAATTCCGTCTCTACCATTCCAGCAAGAATATCCATAAATATCGCCTGCTTCTGGACTTCCTCCAATCATTTTTGATTTCTGTAAAGTTTCAAAATTTTCTTCAATCCATTTTGCAGCTTCTGCATTAATATCCCACTTATCATCATCAAACATAGAGTAACTATAATAATATTCCCAGAATGCTGTACCTCTTGTTCCTAACATATAAAGATGTTCTCTTAATTCTTTATCAGTATATTCAATATCTGGACGATTATAAGCATCATTTGCTGTTAATCCATAAACAGGGTCATGATTATAGAAATATTTATGAGGTAGTTGCCATTGACGTTCATTCAAAAACTTATAGTATGAATTATCTCTATATGACAGCATTGACTGCTGATCACTTGCATCAAATTTATCAAGATATCCAGTATCTCCTGTGTTCTGCATCCAAACAGTGTTTACCCACTGTAAATGCCATGGGCTTGGATTTGTGTATGATGTCATATTAATCCATAAGTCTTGTCCATCTCTCTGATTACGCATATCTTCATACATATCTGTCCAACGCTCATATGTTTCACTAATAGTATATAACGGATTTCCTGTTACATGATATTCATTTTTATCAGTAGATGGTTCTAGTAACATTCCATCTAATTTCCAGTAGTTAATATCAAATTTTTCCTGATAGCCTAGAAAAATATCTTTTAACAACTTATTTAAATATCTAGCATCTGAAATATTTATATCGCTTCCAGATTGTTCATTTATAGAACCATATCCATTATCTTGAATCCATTTTGCTATAGTTGTTTGTGTTCCATATCCACCACGAGGCCCTAACCACAATCCAAAATTAGATGCTAATTGTTTTACTTGAAGGCTTGAATCATATAACTCATTTGGAAATTTCTCATTAAAGTCCCAAAAAGAATTGTAATTAATCCATCCATCATCCACTACATAAGAATCTAACGGATTTACTCCATGCTGTGTAAATCCTTTTTCTATTTCATAAAAACTCTCTTGAATATTATCAGCAGAAATGTTTTTCATATTATCATACCAAGAATTATACTGCTGACGGAACTGTGTATCAGTTGCAATTGTTTCGATGTATTCATAGAAATCACTCTGTACAACACTATAATCTCTACTTCTAGCTGCACCAACAATAGCATCCCAAGTTATCATTTTTCCAGATTCATTATTTTCATTGTATTCAAAATCTGCATCTTTTGCCAATGATTTTCCATAATGATAACGAATGAATCCATTTTGTTTTTTAGTTTCTTCATTTAATCTAATTTTATTTTCAGATTCAGGAAACTCACATCCCCAATACATTGCACCTACATAATATGGCTGCCCTAATTCTAGATAATCACCTTTCATATTTGCCATATCAGGGTTATTTGCTTGTTCAGGTATTGTCCAGAAATTAGAATCTTTATCATCATTTCCTGATACTACATCTGCATCCTGAAAATCCATATTTTCTAAATCAATGTAGTCAATTTTAGCATCTTCTTCTTGTCCTTCTGGAACGGAAATTTCTAGGTGCTTACGCATGAAAGAATCTCCATGCTTCATTGTAATGACTTCGCTGATTGTATATTCTACTCCACGTGCAGTCACTGGCTCGAAACTAAATGTTAAAGATTTACCCCCCTCAACATCTTTTTCTACTGGTTTACCTTTTAATATTAAGTCACTACTCTTAATCTTTGTTATTGATTCTTTTGCAAATATTGCTTCATCTTCAAAAAATTCAAATTCAGAGCAACATGCTACATTGGGATTTGTTTTATCAACCTTTGGTTCGTAACCAGATGTAAATTCAATTCTAATATATGAAGTGCTTATTTCTTTCTCTAAATTAATATACGTATCTTCCTTATCATCAAATTTCCCTTCAAACACTGGCTCTGTTTGTGCTTTTAATTCCTCAAAACTATCAGCAACATATAATTTGAAGTCCTTTACATGTCCACTAGCAGTTGGTTCTCCGTTAGCAACACGTTGTTTATAATGCAATGATTTTATTTGTTTTTCACCACCTAAATCAATTTCGATATTATGAGGATACTTTAATTCATCATCTGTTGTATTTTTGTATTTTGAATGATAATACGTATTTTCATCTCCATCAAACATCTTAGAAGCAGGACCATTACTTCCTTCATTGCTTTTTTCTTCGCTATCAGATGTAACCACCCAAGCACTTGTATCTAATTTCTTGCTTGGTGCTTTAAACCCTTCGTTTTCATTTCCATTTTCTAATGTGTTAATTACAAACTCTTCACTGCTTTCTGGAATCAGAACAGTTTCTTTTTCACCAGTACGGTAATTCGTAATATTATCTGTCTTTAAACGTTTATCTTTTGTATTGAACGTTCTTTGAATATACTCATTTCCAAATATATAAGTATCATTCTCTTTTTGTAATGAAACAACACCCGTTTTATAATTTTCTTTCTGTTCATATGCCTTTACATAAGTAGGGTTTAAAGGTAGAATTGCTCCAAAGATCGTACACATTGTAGCAAAAGCTATCACTCTTCTATAAATTGTCTTTCTTTTCATTTCTTAATCTCCTTATATTTTACTCTACTCTGCTTGTCCCAATTATTTGACTTTTCCTTACTTTTTCAGGGCTTATACTTTTTTCCTCCTCTCTTGTATTTTTAAAAGCTTCTGTATACGTTTTTATTATATACGAAGAATATAATGAAAAAAATTCAAAATTTAACATTTTTTTTGCATTTTTTAGTTGTTAAAATATAGACTATACTGAAATATACCAAAACAATTTTTTATTTAGGTAAAGAATAATATCATCTAAAGAAAAATTTTTAGTTGATACGTTGTTTCATCCCAAATGGAAAACACATATCTGACTATTCTTATGATTATATTTCTTTTATAGAAGATTGGATACATACTTTTCCAATCAAACCTCTCTTTATATCTCATTAAAGTTCCATTAACTTCATTATCCTTATCTACATATATGAAATCATATATCTTCATCATTTTACTTGTTAATGCACTAACTCAATCAATGCAAGAGAAGTGGATTGTGAGCATTTTTAAGTGTTGCTATTACAAGGTCTGTAGTAATTGATTTTCCGTAATCGTAGCCAATAATCTTTCCATAACAGAAACTAAATAAGTCCATCCATCCTTTAATTTATGTAATGTCCCCACCCAATTTCTCATTAATCTTTGAACTCTTTTTTCCTTACCCATTATTATATATATCAACACCAAATCAAAATAGGTAAGAAAATTATTATAGTAAAAAATCATTCTAAAGTTATTATTAATGCCAGGCACACCAAAAATAAAGGTTAATGTAATGAATTACCTTAACCTTTATTTTATCAATCTATTTTTCTCTGTAATGCTTTATTAGCTTTACCTAATTTTTCCCATAAATATTTTTTCATTATGCAAATCTTATATTCTTTAAAATATATTATACACACTATTAAAGTTATTATATTTGAGTAATTACTATTTTTTCTATAATAAAAATTAGGTTGTCCTTTTATTCCATAGCCAAAACCTTAACACTTATAACATTTTGTAATAATCTTAAAGTGTTAACTAAATGTTTTATATCTTTGGTTATATTAGCTATATCTATTGTTATTGTAACGTTCGCAGCCATATTTATAGGAATATCCTGACTTATTGTTAATATATTCCCCTTATTAAATGCTATA
>JAHAIU010000160.1 GCA_018372555.1 Clostridium sp. | reverse complement strand
GACTTAGGAAAAGAAATGGAAATTGGTGGAGTTAAGTTCCAGCAAAGACCAAGTGCAAATAATGGTATTGTAGAACAATTTAAATATGAAGTATTAGATTTAGAAGGAAATGTTTTAGAAGCTTCAGAATCTATCAATGCTTTAACTTCAGAGATGCAAGGCGGAGCATGGATAACTGCTAAATTTAATAAAACACATAATGCAAAAACAGTTAAGATTTATGTAGAAAAAGGTAGAGGTAATTTTGCAGCAATAGCAGAGGTTGCACCAATTATACTACACAAGGTAGCAGATACAGCAAGCTTAGAAAATGTAACAATGAATATAGGTGGAAAAGCTACATTAACTCCTAAGCATCCAGAAAATACTGTTCTAAAAGGTATTGTATGGAGTTATTCTAATGAAGATGTAGTAACAGTAAATCAAAATGGTGTTGTGACAGCAGTAAAAGAAGGAACTGCTAAGGTTAAAATAACAAATGCAGCAGGTCTAATGGCAGAGGGAACAATAACTGTTGAAAAGAAGAAGTTAAATTATAATAAATTAGAAAATGCTATTAAAAAAGCAGAAAAGATTGATTTAACTAAGTATCAAGATGGAGCAGAAAAAGATGCATTTGTGAAAGTATTAAAAGATGCAAAAGATCTTATAGGAAATGCAGCTTCACAAGATGAAATTGATAATGCAGAAAAAGCTCTTATAGAAGCTCAAGGAGCATTAAAATTACTAGATGTAGAAGAAGTTGACAGAAGTGAACTAGGAAAAGTAATAGCAGAATATGAGAAACTAGACTTAGATAAATATAAAGATGGAGCAGAAAAAGATGCATTTGTGAAGGCGTTAAAAGCAGCAAAAAAAGTATACAATAAAGCATCAACACAAGCAGAAGTAGATAATGCTCTATCAGCATTAAAGGCAACTAAAGGTAATCTAGTAGAAGTAGAACCAGAAAATCCTGAGAATCCAGAAAAACCAGAGGTGCCAGAAGTACCAGAGGTACCTGAAAAACCTGAAGTGCCTGAAAAACCAGAAGCTTCTAAGGTGGATAAGTCTAGGTTAGAAAAGTTTTACAGAGAAGTAGTAGATTATTATAAAGAAGCAAATCACTCAAAAGAAAACTGGGCAAAATATCAGGAAGCATTAAAACAAGCAGATAAAGTAATTTATGATAAAGATGCTACGCAAGCAGAAGTAGATAATGCTTTAAATGCTCTTGTTAATATCACAAAGTTAATGAATGAAGAACTTGGCAATCCATCTGATACTCCAAAGGTACCAGAAATGGGAGATACAACTAGCACAACTACACTAATTTTACTTTTATTAGCTAGTGCAATTGGAATTGCAGGATTAACATTCAAAAGAAAAAAGAATGAGAATGCAATCTAAGTTTATAAAATTATAGGAGAATTAAATTTAGTTTTATAAGAGCATAGTATGACTATCAAGTTTCAATCCCTTATACGAAAGTTGAGATATGTTATACTAAGAAAACTATCAAGTTAACAGATAGGATAAAACTAGAATAATAAAAATGAAAAAGGGCATGAATGGAATTCTAAAGAAAACCAGATCATGTCCTTTTTTGATTAATATAAATATAGTAAATAATCTCCACATAGAGATGTCCTTCTCTATTTAGAGATGAAACCTTTTCTAGGATAACTTTTAGGGATAACTATGGTTATTATATTCACTGGTAGTGAAAAAATTAAGTTTATGTTCTCTGATAGCGAAAAATTCATTTTAAATTTTCTTACTTTAGGGTATAATGAATAACTAGAGAAATAGAGAAACTACTTTCAATTTAAGGAGGAAAAGCCCTTGGCAGATTATATAAATGAAATAGAAAAGAGAAGAACCTTTGCTATAATATCCCACCCTGATGCAGGTAAAACTACATTAACAGAAAAGTTCCTATTATACGGAGGAGCTATAAGACTTGCAGGATCAGTAAAGGCTAGAAAGGCTTCAGCCCATGCAGTATCTGACTGGATGGAAATAGAAAAACAAAGAGGTATTTCAGTTACTTCATCTGTAATGCAATTTAATTATAATGGACATTGCATAAATATATTAGATACACCAGGTCACCAAGATTTCTCAGAAGATACATATAGAACACTTATGGCTGCAGATAGTGCAGTTATGGTTGTTGATGGAGCAAAAGGTATAGAAGATCAAACTAGAAAGCTATTCCATGTTGCATCCCTTAGAGAAATGCCTATATTTACTTTTATAAATAAGTTAGATAGAGAAGCTAAGGACCCATTTGAGTTATTAGAAGAAATTGAAAATGAGCTTGGAATAAAGACATACCCTATGAACTGGCCAATAGGATCAGGTAAAGATTTTAAGGGGGTTTATGAAAGAGATAATAAGAGAATTATTGCTTTTTCAGCTGGAAACCACGGTCAAACTGCAGTAGATGCAATTGAAGGTTCAGTAGATGATCCGAAATTTAGAGAAATCTTAGGAGAAGCTCTTCATGATAAATTAATGGAAGATATTGAACTTTTAGATATAGCTGGAGATGACCTTGATTTAGAAAAAGTAAGACTTGGAGAATTAACACCAGTATTCTTTGGATCAGCTTTAACAAATTTTGGTGTAGAGCCATTCCTAGAACATTTCTTAGAAATGACTACATCACCACTTTCAAGAAACTCAAGCATAGGAGAAATAGATCCTTTTGATAATAACTTCTCAGCATTTGTATTTAAGATACAAGCTAATATGAATAAGGCTCATAGAGATAGAATTGCCTTTATGAGAATTTGTTCAGGAAAGTTTGAAAAAGGTGGAGATGTTTATCATATGCAAGGTGGAAAGAAGATTAAACTTTCTCAACCACAACAATTTATGGCTCAAGATAGAGAAATAGTTGAAGAAGCATATGCAGGAGATATAATTGGGGTATTTGACCCAGGTATATTCTCAATTGGAGATACTTTATGTTCACCATCTAAGAAATTTAAATTTGAAGGAATTCCAACCTTCGCACCAGAACACTTTGCAAGAGTTAGACCAGTAGACACTATGAAGAGAAAACAATTCGTAAAAGGTGTTACTCAAATAGCTCAAGAAGGAGCAATCCAAGTATTTAGAGAATCTTTCATTGGTATGGAAGAAATAATTGTTGGGGTTGTAGGTGTACTTCAATTTGAAGTTTTAGAATACAGATTAAAGCATGAATACAATGTTGATATTAAGATGGATAGACTTCCATTTAGATATGTAAGATGGATAGAAAATAAAGATATAGATATGGAAAAGTTAAACTTAACTTCTGATGCAAAGAGAGTTAAGGACTTTAAAGATAGAAACATTCTTATATTCCAAAATGACTGGGGTATAAACTGGGCTCTAGATCACAATAAGGGCTTAGTATTATCTGGTGTAGGAAAGAGTGACGATTAGTAATAAAATGTGAGGCATTTTATTGATTAAAGAATTAAAAATTAGAAAATGAAATAATCAAAGAGGGATAACTGTTTTTAGAAATAGCTATCCCTCTTATATTTATTAAAATATTGTTTATCACTTTATGGATATTTTGGTTAAAAAACATATTGAAATAAGGTATAATAATTAAGTGCATATAATATATAAAGAGGGAACTATGGAGGATTTCAATTGAAAATCTTAGATAAAAAACAAATTGGAGAAATAATTAGATTTGGAATTGTAGGCGTTTTAGCAACTATTATTCAATATTTAGTTTATGTTATGCTATATAATTTTATAGGAACTAATATAGCATTTACACTTGGGTATATTATAAGTTTAATTTTTAATTTTATATTATCAAACTACTTTACATTTAAAACAAATCCAAATAAAGAAAAGGGAATTAAATTCTTATTAGCCCATGGTTTTAACTATGGTTTACAAATGGTGTTATTAAATCTATTTAATATGGTTGGAGTACATAAAGCCATTTCACCATTTTTAGTTTATTGTATTAGTATTCCTGTAAACTTTTTATTAGTAAAGAAAGCTTTAGGGAGAAAAGAGTAAAAATATTAGGGGATTGAGTATACTATTCCTAGATTTCTAGGTCCCTGGGATATATAAAGAAGGAGAATAAAATTTGAAGAAAGTATATAAAGATATCATTATCTCAATAGTAATTGGAATAAGTCTAAGTTATATAGTTTATCTACTAAAGGGTGGAATTCTATATGGAGATATGTATAATCAAGGAATAGATTTTTTAGAGTACTATCGTAATAATGTAAGTATATTTGGACTTGGATATGACTATAACTGGAGTATTGCTTTAGGAGACAATATGTATTCTTTAGGTATATATTATTTGATGAGTCCATTTAACATAATATTAATTCTCTTTAAGAATATAAATATGGAGATAATTCTTACTCTTTTTATTACTATAAAATTTATCTTCTTTATATATTTTTAATGTATTTATTTCGAAAAAGTTTCATCCAGTAAGTTTAAATGGTATGGAGCCATTTTCTATGCTGCAAGTTACTATATCTTAAATTATGGTGCAATACAAATAATGTGGCTAGATACCTTTATATTCTTACCGTTAGTATTGTTAGGTATAGAGAAAATATTAAGTGATGAAGATTATAAGTTATACATAATAGCTCTATTTTTATTAATAATTACCAACTATTATTTGGCAGCACTTCTAGTGCCTCATATAGCTATATATGCAATAATTAGATATATAGTTATAAATAAAGATATTAAGGAAATAGGTTTATTTATCTGGATTATGATAAAAAAATCATTGATATCTGTACTTTTATCAAGCTTTGTGGTAGTTCCTGCTGCAGCAATAATGTTATCATCTGCTAAAGAGACAGGTGTAATTAATGATTTTGGAACTAGTATTTGGAATGTAGTTTCAATGTTTACTCAAAATTATATTGGAGCTGTAAATCAAAGTAGTAATACTTATATAACCTTAATAGGAATTCCTATACTACTTTCATTTTTAATTTTTAGTAAGTATAAAAAAGAAAAATTATATCTAATTCACATAGGGATTTTAATTATTGCTCTTTGTATAGAAAAAGTGAATTATATTTTAAACTTTACTTATAAACCTGTTGGTGGAGATTTTAGATATAATTTATTTTTAAATATTTACATAGCGATATATGTATATTTATTTTTAAATGAAGTAAGAAAAAACAATAAATTATTAACTAGCTTTAGTGCTATTTTATTGGTAAGTACAGTATTTATATTATTTAACAAAGATTTAGTTTTTAGTTTGAAACTAACTAATTTAGTATGTATATTTGCTTACTTGTTATTAATATTGCTAGCAAAGCGAAGGTTTAAATTCATGACTATAGTATTAAGTATTTTCTTATTATTTGAGGTGTCCAAGCAGTACGGTATAGTAGTTGAAAGTGGAGAACAAGTATCTCAGGAAACAAGAAGTCAGTATTCAAATGTTATAGACTATATTAAGGACAAGTATGGAGAAGACAAGAGAATTGAAATAAGGGGAACTCAAATGTCTAGAAACATATTTATAGCAAATGAAGCTAATGGTGTTTCAGCTTATCACTCACTTATTAATGGAAATTACAAAAATATTAGTAAAGCATTTAGTAATACTGTGAAAGATAATGTGAGAATAGAATTCAAAGGTAGAAATGTAATAGCTCAGTATATTGGAACAGATTATTATGTTTCTTCATATAATTATTGTCCATATTTTAATTCAGGATTAATAGATAAGACTAATGATTTTTATATTTTTGAAGTTGATAATAAGCCTTTTAAATTCTTTAAAGAAAACTCTATTATAAGAGGGAAATTACCTAGTTCTATGATAGAAAAGGATATACTTTTATATAGTAATTTATTAATAGAAGAAAATAAAAATAATATAGAATTAGATGAAAATCTAAGGGATAATTTTGATATATATCCTATTGAAGAGATAGATACTGTTATACAAGAAACAGGAGAATATTATGTTACTAGTAAAAAGGAATATGGTATTGAATATATACCATTTAAGGTTAATGGAGAGCACATAGGAGAAGATTCAAACTTCCCTAATATAAATAAAGAGGATATGAATGAAAATGAGATCTATATTGGAAAGCTTAATTATGGAGATATACTAACAATAGATGAAAAGTATATTGGAAGCGTTGATTTAATATGTATAAAGGAAAATTATATAGAATCTTCAATAGAAGATATGAATGATATAGAAATAAATAACCTTGTAAGAGACAAAAAGGGGTTAGAGGCTGAGATAAGTATTGATGATAATGGATATGTAGTACTTCCTATAGTAAACGATAAGTATTGGAAAATAAAAGTTGATAATAAGACTGTTCAGCCTATAGAAGTAAATGGTGGATTTATGGCATTAAAACTTGAAAATGGAAATCACAGTTTAGATATGAACTATAAATTTTATTATAAAGATATAGGTATTATAATTTCTTTAGCTACTATTATTGTAGTAATTATGTCATCTAAAGCAGATTTAAGTAAAGTACGTAAGAACAAAATGAGGTGAAAATTTGAAAAAGATAAGTATAATAGTTCCGTGTTATAATGAAGAAAAAATGATTGAATTGTTTTATGTAGAGTCTACTAAGATAACGAATAATATAGAAGAATATGAATTTGAATATG
>JAHAIU010000159.1 GCA_018372555.1 Clostridium sp. | reverse complement strand
TAGCTATATTTTTAATATTATTATTTGTAAATAAGGTAGATGGAAGTTTATTTAATTCATCATTCAAGAATAATAAAGAGGGAATTATAGAAAAAGATAATAATAATTACAATGATGATATGCATTCTGTGGATAATAGTGGGAGTTACGTTGATAACAGCCAAAATAGTTTAAATGGGATAAAAATATCTACTTGGGTAACTTATTGGGATTTACCATCAAAAACTTTTTCCAAAAATATGCCTGGAGATATTAAGAATGTTTCCTATTTTGCAGCTAATTTTAATGAAAATAATGAGTTAGTAGTTCCTGATAAATTAAAGGATTTTTATAATAATACAAAGGATTATAATTTTAAAAAGTATTTAACTATAGTAAATGATGTTATAAAAAGTGATGGTTCCTCTATTCAGAAGGATACTGAAGTATTAAAGATGATTTTATATGATAAATCATCTAGAGAAAATAATATTAATCAAATAGTTAATTTAGCTATTCAGTATGGCTTTGATGGAATTGAAATTGATTATGAAAGACTTAAAAAAGATATGACTCTTTGGGAAAACTTTATACCCTTCATAAATGAACTATATTCTAAGGCTAGTGAAAAAGGATTAGATTTAAGAGTAGTATTAGAGCCTAATATTCCCTTTGAAAATCTTAATTTTGAAAAGGGGCCAACTTATGTTATGATGTGCTATAACCTTCATGGAGGATTTTCAGATCCAGGTGAAAAGGCAAATCCTGAATTTATAATTTCTTTAATAGAAGGAATGAATAAATATGATGTGAAAAAAGATTTTGCTTTGGCAACTGGAGGCTTTGATTGGCCAGAAGGTGTAAGTGATAGTACTGATGGAAATGGAAAAGTTAAATCAGTTACAGAAAATGAAGCCAAAAGTTTGATTAGAGAATATAATGCTGAAGCTATAAGAGATGAAGAAAGTAAATATTTATATTTTAAATACAAGGATGAAGATAATATAAATCATGAAGTATGGTATGCAGACAATGAAACTCTAAATTATTTAGCAAGCTTTATTTTAAAAGAAGGTTATGATGTAAGCCTTTGGAGAGTAGAATAGCAATTAAAACAACCTAGTTAACTAGAGGAATAAAACTTTCTAGTTAACTGGGTTATTTTTATGTAATAAAGTAATTTTAGAAACATAAAGTATATAAATAAATTAGTATATAAGTCTAAAGAAGTTAATTAAAATAATAGGAGATTATTATATAGAAATATAGTAAGAGAAGAACTATTAAATAGCTCTTTTTTTATTTAAAACAATTAAATGAATTAAAAGTTAACAATATAAAATAATTTAAAGTTAAATTTCTGATGTTGTAACTTATTAAGTAATAAATCTTACTTAATAATAATATAATTTACAGAAAATCTTCTATAGGACCATATCCTTTTAGAGATTAATAGATAGAAGGAGGAGGCGTTTATTGTAGATAATTATATTACCATAGAGGACTTTCTAAAGATATTAAAAAAGAGACTGAAGCTTATTTTAATTATGATAATATTTTTTACTGTTGCTTCAATAATACTAAGCTTTTATATAATTAAGCCCAAATATGAGGCGGTAACAAAACTTTTTATAGGTAAAGAACCTATAGGAGAAGATCAATCTTATAGCCAAAATGATGTAATTATGTATCAAAATCTTATGAAGACTTATTCTGAAATTATAAAAACTCCAGATATTTTAGCCACTAGTATTAACAAGTCAAGGCTTAATTTAGATGTAGATGATGTATTAGGAAAATTAAAAGTTTTGGCTATTGCTGATACTCAAATCCTAGAAGTTAGTTATAGAAGTGTAAATACTGATGAAGCAAAAAAAATTATTAATAGTCTTACAGAGGAGTTTATTAGTATATCAAAAGAATTGGTTCCTAATGGAAATGTAAAAATACTGCAGAAAGTAAGATTAACAGAAAATCCAGTTACACCTAATAAGAAAATCAATATAGCAATTGGGTTACTATCAGGAATTATATTTGGAATTATATGTGCTTTTATTTTGGAAATTTTAGATAAGACTGTTAGTAATAAAGAAGAGCTAGAGAATGATATTGATTTACCTATTCTAGGAGTACTACCATTAACAGAAAAAACACTAAACATTAAAAATGAAAGAATGAAAGAATGAAAATGCGAAGAGGTAAGAAGAAAAGAATGAAAAATTAAGGTTGAAAATTCGTGGGATTTTTAAATAGAAATGTTTCGAATTAATTGATTTTTAAGTTTCGCTTTGGAAAACATATCTAATTATTATTAATTACTAAAAAGGGGGAGACTATGCTGGAGGTAGAAAAATCATATATGTCTATGCTTGCTGAAAGCTTTAGGACAATAAAAACTAATATACAATATTCATCTTTAGATAAAAAATATAAGGTTATAGTAATTACTAGCTCTAAACCAGGTGAGGGTAAAACCTTTGTGGCTTCTAATTTAGCATTGACCTTAGCACAGGGGGGAAAAAAGGTAGTTATTATAGATTGTGATTTTAGAAATCCTAATATCCATAGAAGGTTTAAGTATTCTAATATATCTGGATTATCAGAACTGCTATTGGACAAGGAAAGTTTTAATATATCTGAGAGAAAGTATAATGACAATTTAATTGTAATAACATCTGGGAGAATGCCACCTAATCCATCAGAAACCTTAGCTTCAGATAGAATGTCAGAGTTCCTTGAAGAATTAAAAGAGGAATATGATTACATTATACTAGATACACCTCCATTACTTTTTGTTAGTGATCCACAGGTAATTTCAACTAAAGCTGATGGGACTATTTTAGTAGTAAGAGCTGATAAAACTAAGAAGTATGAAATAAAAGAGTCTTATGGAATTTTAAAAAGCATAAATGTTAATGTAATAGGAACTATTTTAAATGGGGCAAAGATAAAGTCAAGAAAATATTATGGGAAATACGGTGAAAAGTAGGGAGAAGAGGGTTATGAGGATATCTATAGTTGGGACTGGATATGTTGGATTAGTTACTGGACTATCATTGGCTGAAGTTGGTCATGATGTAACTTGCATAGATATAAATAAAGAAAAGATTAGAAAATTAAATAATGGGTTACCACCAATTTATGAGAGGGGTTTAGAAGAACTTTTAATTAAAAATATAAGAGAAAAGAGAGTTAAGTTTACAGTTGATTATAAAGAAGCTTATAAGGAATCAGATGTCATTTTTATTGCAGTAGGCACACCAGAAAGAGAAGATGGTTCGGCTAATTTAGACTTTGTATTTAATGTTTCAAGAGAGATAGCAAGAAATGTTGAGAAGGATACTTTAGTAGTTATTAAATCTACTGTTCCTATTGGAACTAATGACAGAGTTCAAGAATTTATTAATGAAAATTTAACTAAAGAAGTAAAAGTTACTGTAGCTTCTAATCCTGAATTTTTATCTCAAGGTAGTGCAATAAAAGATACTTTAAATGGAAGTAGAATCATAATTGGAGTTGAATCAAAAGAAGATGAAAAAATATTAATTAAAGTTTATGAAGAATTTAACCAACCAATTATTGCTGTAAATAGAAGAAGTGCAGAAATGATAAAGTATGCCTCAAATGATTTTCTTGCTTTAAAAATTAGCTTTATAAATGAAATAGCAAATATCTGTGAGATAGTAGATGCTGATATTGAAGAAGTAACTATTGGAATGAGCTATGACAGTAGGATAGGAAATAAATTTTTAAGTGCAGGAATAGGATATGGGGGATCTTGCTTTCCTAAGGATACAAAAGCACTTCATTGGTTAGCTAATGACAATGGATATGAAATAAAAACAATTAAAGCAGCTATTGAGGTTAACGAAAATCAGAAGTTAAAGCTATTTAGAATGGCTAAGAAGAGATTTGGCACTTTAAGGGGAAAGAAAATAGCAGTTCTAGGATTAACCTTTAAACCTGAAACTGATGACTTAAGAGAAGCACCATCAATTGTTAATATTAAAAGACTTTTAGATGAAGGGGCGAATATATCTGTCTTTGATCCAATTGGAAATAAAAATTTAAAACTATATATTAATGAGGAAATTACTTTATGTAATAAGGTTGAAGAAGCTTTGAGAAATTCGGATTTAGCTTTTATTTTTACAGAATGGAAGGAAATTAAAAATCTAGATTTAGATTTATTTAGAGAATTAATGAATACTCCTGTTGTTTTTGATGGGAGAAATTGTTATAGATTAGAGGAAGTAAAAAAATATAAGATTGATTATTATTCAATAGGACGAGAAAGGATACTAAATTATTGTATCAAGAATAAAGTTGGTGATTAAATGAAAAAGATTTGTTTTATAGCTTCAACAGGTGGACACTTAGATCAATTAATGATGCTTAGGTCAATTATGGACAAGTATAGTAGCTTTGTAGTTACTGAAAGAACTAAGTACAAATCTATAAAAAATATAAATAAAGTTTATTATTTATTTCAAGTTAATAGGTATGAAATTATATGGATTTTTAAATTATTATTAAACGCTATTATTAGTATGTATATATTCATTATGGAAAGGCCTGATGTAGTAATATCTACAGGAGCTTTATCTACTATTCCAATGTGTATCCTAGCTAAGGCTTTCAGGAAAAAGATTATTTTTATTGAGTCCTTTGCTAAGATTAGTAGTCCAACTTTAACAGGAAAATTAATATATAAGTTTGCAGATGAATTTTATGTTCAATGGGAGGAAATGCTTAATATTTATCCCAAAGCAATATATAAGGGGGGGATATATTGAAGAGGGCTTTAAGAAAAATTTTTAAATATATGCCTGATAGGCTTGTTATGCAAATAGATAACTTAAGGACTTATGGTAGATTTCTAAATTTAAATAACCCTAAGTTTTATGGAGAAAAAATTCAATGGATTAAGGCTTATGGAAGGCTTGAAAGATTTACTAGCTTAGTAGATAAATATTTAGTAAGAGATTTGGTTAAGGAAAAAATAGGGGAAGAATACCTTCCGAAGATTATTAGTATATACGATGATGTAAATGAAATTAATTATAAAGTTTTACCTAATAAGTTTGTATTAAAAATAAATGATGGATCAGATAAAAATATAATTTGCAAGGATAAATCTTTGCTAGATACTGAAGAAACAAATAAGACTCTTAGAAAGCTATTTAATGAAGATTACTACAAATATACTAAGGAACCACAATATAGAAATATTAAAAAGAAGATTATTTGTGAGGAATATTTAGAAAATAAAAATGGTGAATTAATTGAATATGGGCTACATTGCTTTTCTGGAAGAGCTCAATTAGTTGAAGTCCATACAGGAAGATATAAGGATTATAGAGAGGATTATTATAATTCTAATTGGACGAGACTTTCTTTAGGTGGAAAGGCTAAAAGTTCCTTAAAGGACTTTGAAAAACCCATATTTCTAGAAAATTTAATTAAACTTAGTGAGAAACTAGCTAAAGGGTTTGAGTATATTAGAGTTGATTTTAATGCTGTAGATGAAAAGTTATATTTTAGTGAATTAACTTTTACTCCATCTAATGGAACAGATAAGTTTAAGCCCATAGAAGAAGATTTAAGATTAGCTAAACTTATCGATTTAAAGAAATATAATAAGTAAACTGGGAGGGTGTAATGAGTAGTATCCCTAAGATAATACATTATTGTTGGTTTGGTGGAGGGAAGAAGCCAGAATTAATTAAAGACTGTATTTCCTCTTGGAAAAAGTATTTGCCAGATTATAAGATATTAGAATGGAATGAAAATAACTTTAAAGTAGAAGATTTTGATTTTGTATACAAGGCTTTCAATGATAAAAAATGGGCCTTTGCATCTGATTATACTAGGCTGTGGATATTATATAATTATGGAGGAATTTATTTAGATACTGATATGGAAATATTGAAGCCTTTAGACGATTTACTGAGAAATTCTTCTTTTGGAGGCTTAGAAGATGATCAAATTGGCTTTGGAATTTGGGGATGTAAAAAAGGAGACAAGTTTATAGGGGAAGTCTTAAATTATTATAACAACTTAAATTATGATAATTATAAGGATAATTTAGAGGAGTTAGCAATACCTATTCATTTAACTAAAGTGGCAAGAGGAAATGGATATAAGCATGATGAAAAAATTAAATATTTCCTAGGAAATGTAGCTATTTATCCTAAAGAATATTTTTATCCTAAGAGACATGCTTGGCAGGAACCTATAATTACTGAAAATACTTATACTATTCATCATTATGAAGGTGCTTGGAGAAAGCCACATCAAATATTTAGGTCAAAGGTTAAGGAAAAACTATTAAAAACTATTAGATATTTCAAGGTTAAAATTAACTATATATTTAGATAAATAAATGACATCTGTGTATAAGCTAAAAATATGTTTCAATAAACAATACACATTTTGAGGACTTGTTTTAAGTGTAAAATAGTTTTCAAAGTAAATTAGATTATTTGGAACTGTATAAAATAAAGAGGATTGAAATGATAACTATAATTTTACCTATATATAATGTAGAAAAGTATTTAGAGGAATCACTAAAAAGTATATTAAATCAAAGCTATAAGGACTATGAGCTAATAGTTGTGGATGATGGTTCTACTGATAAAAGCTTAAGTATTCTAAATAAATATAAAAGCAAGTTCAATAAAATAAGAATATTTACCGAAGATAATA
>JAHAIU010000158.1 GCA_018372555.1 Clostridium sp. | reverse complement strand
AAAGGATAGTATTGATTTAATAGATTTAGATAATTATCCATTTATAGGTTTTAGTGAGAAAAGTGGAATAAGACCATTAATAAATAAATTATTTGAAAAGATAGACTTAAAGCCTAATATCATATGTGAGGTTGAAGAGGATAATGCAGTAGCAGGATTAGTAGAAATAAATTATGGAATTGCAGTTGTTCCAAGGATATCATCCTTGAGGAATTATAATATAAAAATTCTACCAATAATGAAACCAGCACATGAAAGATTCATATATCTTGCAACTTTAAAAAACAGATACTTAACGCCTTCAGTAAGCTTATTTAAAAACTTTATTATAGAAAATAGTAAAGATAAATTTTCAGATATTAAAAAATAAAAAAGTGTTGGAATATAATATTTAATTACTACAAAAGGAAGCAAAAATACTAATAAGAAAGGTTTATAACGAAACAACAAGATGTGTATCTTGTAGAAGAGCTAGAAAAGAACAAAATAGAAGATAATTTTAGACTGTTGAAGGAGCTGTCGCACTAAATAATTAGTGCGACAGCTCCTTTTAATTATATCTAATAACAAAAACATCTCTTATTTGATGTTAAAAATTGAACAAACTTTTCTTCATGATCTGTAAAAGTATAGTTTTTTCTAAAGGCTATGTAGTAATTATATGGAATTTCTAGGCCTTCAATAGTAATTTGTCTTAAGGCACCTGTCCTAAGTTCGTGGGTAACTACTGATTCTGGAAGGAAGGAGTATCCTCTACCAGAAGCCACTGATGATTTTATAGATTCAAGAGAGTTTAAGGAAATCAATATATTTAAGTCATCTAATGAAATTAATTTGTTTTGAAGAGCTTTTTCTAGTAAAGCAAGAATTCCTGAGCCTTCTTCTCTTAAAACTAAAGGTAATTTAGTAAGTTCCTCTATAGAAATAGAACTCTTGGTAACATTTTTACCTCCAACTAAAATTAGTTTATCAGGCATTATAGGAGTCGTACTAATATTATCAGGAACATCCATATCTTGAATAATAGCAATATTAGTAGCATGGTTTATAAGGTTTTTTATAACATTAGATGAATTATCTATTTCCATTGATATATCTATATTGAAATGGATTTCTTTAAAGGTATAAATGCTACAAGGTAATATATGTTCACCGATGCTTTTGCATGAAGAAATAAATAGTTTAGATTTTTTATTTCTTAAATTTTTTAAATTACGCTCAAGGTTATCCTGCAATGAAAGCATACTTTCAGCATATTCAAAGACTACCTTACCCTCCTCAGTTAAGGCAACGCCCTTATTACTTCTGTTTAAAAGGTTTTCACCAATATCATTTTCTAAGCTTTGCAATTGCATACTAAGCCCAGGCTGAGTTAAATGTAGTTGTTTAGCAGCTTTAGAGATACTATTACACTTTACAGTTATATAAAAAGAACGTAAGTAAGTTAGATTCATTTATTCACTTCCTCTAAATTTCATAGTTATTATATTCTATATTAACCATATAATATATGTCAAATTTTGAATATATATAAAGCATAAGTTGAAGATGTATAAAATATACTTTTATAGTGTATATAACATTTACTTATTGTAGATAAGGAATACTTATTACACTTAATGATGTATTATATGTTATCCTAAAGAAGGATAAAAATTTAACAATCTATACTAATTAGTCAAAGTAATTGTTTAATATAGATAGGAGAGTAATCGTATGAGTAAAAAAGTAGTTATTGTTGGAGGAGTTGCTGGGGGAGCATCAACTGCAGCTAGATTAAGAAGATTAGATGAAAATGCTGAAATAATAATGTTTGAAAGAGGTCCACACGTTTCATTTTCAAATTGTTGTTTACCATATCATCTAAGTGGTAAAGTTGAAGATCATGAAGATTTAGTTTTAATGAAACCAGAAAAGTTCTTTAGTCAATATAAGATTGATGCAAGAGTATTTAGTGAAGTAGTTAGAATTGATAGAGAAAAGAAAGAAGTTACAGTAAGAAATGTTGTTAATGGAAAAGAGTATGTTGAAAGCTATGATAAGCTTGTACTTTCACCAGGAGCTAAAGCAATAGTTCCACCTATAAAAGGTATTGATGAGGTGAATTTATTTACAGTAAGAAATGTAGTAGATATAGCTAAGCTTAATGTATTTATTAAAGAAAATAGAAGTAAAAACATTACTGTAATCGGTGGAGGATTTATAGGAGTTGAAGTTGCTGAAAATTTAAAAGAAGCAGGATATAACGTTACTTTAGTTGAAGCAATGGATCAAATAATGAAGCCATTTGACTATGATATGGTACAAGTTTTACATAAAGCTATGTATGACAATGGAGTTAACCTTATAGTTGGGGATAAGGTAAGTTCATTTGAAAAAGATACAGTAGTTTTAGAATCAGGAAAGAAGATAATATCAGATGCAGTAGTTATGGCAATTGGAGTTATTCCAGAGACGGACTTAGTTAGAGAAGCTGGATTAGAAATAGGACAAACAGGTGCTATAAAAGTAAACACTAATTATATGACTAATGATAAAGATATATATGCTGTGGGAGATGCAATAGAAGTTCATCATGCATTAACAAATAGCATAACTAAGCTTCCACTTGCAGGACCAGCTCAAAAGCAAGCAAGGGCAGTGGCAGATCACATTAATGGATTACAAGTTAGAAACACTGGATTTATTGGTTCATCATGTATCCAAGTGTTCGATTATAATGGAGCATCTACTGGTTTAACAGAAGGTCAAATTAAAGCTCTTAACTTAAATATTAATTATGAAGTTGTTAGGGTAATACCTCAGGATAAAGTAGGATTAATGCCAGGAAGTGAACCACTTCATTTTAAGTTAATATTTGAAGTACCAACAGGAAGAGTATTAGGAGCACAAGCAATAGGGAGAGGAAATACAGATAAGAGAGTTGATGTAATTGCTACATTAATTAAGTTTAATGGTACAGTTTATGATTTAGCAGATTTAGAGCTTTGCTATGCACCACCATTTGGAACTGCAAAGGATGTTGTTAACCATGCAGCATTAGTTGCAACTAATCTTCTTCAAGGAACATTTAAACAAGTTTATGTACATGAAGTAAGAGATTTAGTAGAAAGTGGAGCTTATATTATAGATGTAAGAGAAGAAGATGAGTATGAATTAAGTCATATCAAGGGAGCAAAGAATATTCCATTAAGCCAGTTAAGAGATAGAGTTAATGAAATACCTAAGAATGTACCAGTATATTTACATTGTAGAAGTGCACAAAGAAGTTATAATGCTGCATTAACTTTAGGACATTTAGGTTTTGACAATATATATAATGTTTCAGGTGGATTTATGGGAATTAGCTTCTATGAATACTATAACGATATGATAAGCGGAAGAGAAAAGATAGTTACAGATTACAATTTTGATTAATAAAGGGTACTTTGGGACAAGTTCAAATTTTAATGAGGCTGTTTGTAAAACAGCCTCTGAATAAAAATAGGGGTTTATCCGATCGCTACAATTGCTAACACTCCCCCTTCTACAAGCGGGAGCTAAGCACTGCTACGAGCCTGGATTAGTTCTTCTAACCTTCAGGTGGAGTGGGTATTCTTGTACTTTGTGAAAGTGATTTACACAAAATACAAGATTTTGGTTCTCTACTTTTTAAGAAAACCCCACTGAAGATAAGAATCACTTTATAAACTTTAAATAAATAATTAATTAACATAGGAGGATATCATGAAAAAAGGACAAGTGTTTATAGGATTTGGAATTATTGTTGCAATTACTGCATTTATTATGACTAGTTATGCGGATAAAAGTAAGTTGGCATTATTTCTAATTACAGGGTTAATGTTAGGTTATGTACTACAAAGATCTAGATTCGGATTTGCCGGTGGAGTTAGAAAGATAGCTATGACTGGTGATGGGAAGTTAAGCAAAGCATTATTATTCTTATTTGCTATAACTGTAATTGGTACAGCTGGAATTCATTATGCAGGAGCACAAGGTGGAGCTGAAGCTGCTTTTAGAGCTGCTAAGGATGTTGCTACTATTCCTGGTACAGGAAGTGTATCTGCAATTTCATTAGGATTTATAGTTGGTGGAATATTATTTGGTATTGGTATGGTACTAGGTGGAGGATGTGCTTCAGGTACATTATCAGATACTGGTGAAGGTTCAGTAAGAGGGTTAATAGTTCTGTTCTTCTTCTGTATAGGAGGAATGCTTGGTACTTGGAATTTACCTTCATTAAAGAAAACATTCCTATATGAGAATTCATTAACTGTTTATTTACCAGATACTTTTGGATATGTTGGTGCAGTATTAGTATCATTATTACTACTTTTAGGATTATATTTTATTGTTAAGATATATGAAAATAAGAGAAAGAAAGCTGGAACTCAAAAGCTAGAAGAATATGCTGAATGGGAAAAGGCAATTGAAGAAGAAAAAGAATATAAGGTTTTAAGTAATAAAACTTATCATAAGCTTTTTGTTGAAAGATGGTCTTTCTTTACAGGGGCTTCATTAATAGCAATATTATTTATATTTATAATTAATACAACTAATTCAAGCTGGGGTGCATCAGGACCATATACTCACTGGGGAGTATGGTTATTTAGTAAGTTAGGAATTGACTTTGGAGCAATAGAAGCATTTAAAGGAAGTGTTGGGGTAGTTAGTAAAGGAATATTAAATGATCCAGTTTCAGTAAGAAATATAGGTATTATTTTAGGGGCTGCTATCTGTATGTTACTAGCTGGAAGATGGAAGCTAACTGTAAACTTTAAAGCTAAGGATGTTGCATTCTATGGCTTAGGCGGTATATTAATGGGATATGGAGCAAAACTTGCAGGTGGATGTAACGTTGGTGCTTTATTCTCAGGAATAGCTAACCTTTCATTATCAGGATGGGTATTTTTGGTAACACTTGTTGTTGGTGGCTTACTAGGAGTTAAATTAGTTAAGAAATTTAATATACCTGCATAGATAGCAATAACATGATAATATAATAGAAGAAATATTTTACAAGCCTATGTAGTTAATTTTACATAGGTTTTGTTGCTAAAGAAAAGTAGAAAGGAAAAAATATGAAGAAATATCTTAATAGGCTAGATGTATTTTCTATTGTTGTAGGTGGTATTATTGGTTGGGGATCATTTATGCTACCAGGAACTAAATTTTTAAAGGAAGCTGGAGTAATAAATACAGCTATAGGACTTATACTAGGAGCATTATGTATTATTGTAATTGAAAGAAATTATGAAGTTATGATGTCCAATCAAAATGAAGAGGGAGGAGAATTTGCCTTTACATATAATAATTTAGGTAAAAAGCATGGGTTTATTGTTGGGTGGTTCCTTACCTTAGCTTATTTTACAATGATTCCTCTAAATGCTACAGCTTTCCCATTAGTTATAAAGAAGTTAGTAGGTGGAGTTTTAGAGTTTGGATATCTATATAATGTTGCAGGATATAATGTGTATATAGGTGAAATACTTGCAGCTAGTATTATTATTTTGATTTTTGCTTATTTTAATATAAGAGGATTAAAAGAATCTACTAGGATACAAAATATTATAGTAGTAATATTAATATCAATGGTGTTTTTAGTTTTTATAGGAATGATATTTAAGGGAGATAGGGACGTTTTTGTTCAAACTTATATTAAAGAATACTCATTTGATATAAAGGCAATAGCTATGGTATTTGCTATAACGCCCTTTGCTTTTATTGGATTTGATGCTATTCCTCAATTAAGTAATGAATATAAATTTTCAGCTAAAAAGGCATCAATAGTTGCTGTAACTGGGCTTATAATAGGAACAGTAATATATAATATATTAAATATAATAACAGCTTTAGCTTATACACCTGAACAAGCAGTGGCACTTGAGTGGGCAACAGGTAGTGCTGTATTAAGCACATTAGGAAAAGTAGCATTCTTTATGCTTATAATGGCATTATGTGGTGCAGTATGGAGTGGAATTAACGGATTTATGATTTGTAGCTCAAAGCTACTAGGTTCTGTAGCTAGATATAAGATGTTGCCAGATAAAATGGGGAAGGTAAATAAAAGTGGAGTATATAAAAATGCAATACTATTTTTAACATCTATAAGTTTAATAGCTCCATGGTTCGGTAGGGAAGTTATAATATGGATTGTAGATATGTCATCTCTTGGTGCAGCAGTAGCATATCTTTATGTTTCATATATTGCATATAGAAAGACTGAAAGGAGATCTGGTAAGATATTTTCAATATTAGGAGTTATGATAAGTATTTTATTTATATTATTACTACTACTTCCAATGTCTCCAGCTGGATTAGGAAAGGAATCTATGATATCTCTACTAATATGGAGTGTTATGGGGATTATCTTTTATTTTAATATTAAGTAAATTAGAAGAAAGACTATTAGTATTATCAATGGATTTAATGTAAGGATGTGATTAACATATAGTTATAGTTTCATCTATTAGATATCAAATTTTACTTTTAATATAATTAGGATATAACCGTACTGACAAATAGGTACGGTTTTTTATTAGCTTTTTATTTATTATAAATAATATACAAAGTGTATAAAAAGGGAAAAGCTACTATTATAGTAATTAATAATTCAGATTTATTTTTCAAATAAGAGGAGATGACAAGAGCTATAAATATAGTAAATTAAAATACTAATGAATATATTTAGAG
>JAHAIU010000157.1 GCA_018372555.1 Clostridium sp. | reverse complement strand
AATAAGTTTTTTTACAGTTGGAATATCAGCAGGAGCCCAATTCAAACTTTCTATGTAATCTATTGGTAGCCATAGTAGCTTAGCATGTTCTTTAGCTAAGGGGTTGTCTTGTGTTAACTCACACTTTGCTACCATTAAATTTAATATGCAATTATCATATTCATATGTAGTTGCGCTAAATAAAGAGGAAAATTCCACTTTACAGCCTAAATCTTCGTATATTTTTCTTGTTACAGCTTTTTCAGGAGATTCACCATCTTCAATTTTTCCACCTGGAAATTCCCAAAAGCCAGAAAGTGACATATCTTTTGACCTTAAAGCACAAAGAATTTCTGAATTATCATTCTCAATAATTGCACCTACAACTTTAATAATTTTTTTCACTATTATTCACCTCTAAAATGATACTAGCATAGAAATTTCTAAATTACATATAAATAATTTTATTTTTATGTAATTTAACTGAGAAAAACTAGCATTATTTCGATAAATTGAAATGTGAATAATTATTTTTGATGTTGAAACATGTAGAAAAATTAAACTAAAAAACAAAAAAATCTTCTATAATAGGAAAAAATATGTTATATTTAAATCTTACAGATTATTAATATTTTTATTTTGAATAATTAATTTTATATTTCAAAAACTATAATAAAGACGTAAAAAATACTAAAATTTTCATAAATGTAAAATTATATTAAAAACATTAATAATACTTAAATGTTATTTGAAAGGTTAATAGAGTGTTAAAAATAAAGTAATAAAGCATAATATATTGTCATGAAAATATATATTTAGTATAATTTATAGAGTATAGAAGCTTAATAGAAAAAATAATTATTTGAGGTGGCACATGATACATATTGAAAAACTTAAAAAGGTTTATAGCAATGGTTATGAAGCTTTAAAAAGCATTGATCTTAAAATTAATGAAGGTGAATTAGTTTGTCTTTTAGGACCTAGTGGTTGCGGAAAAACTACTATCTTAAACTTATTAGCCGGACTTCTAGATCCAAGTGATGGGGATATAAGATTTGCTAATGAATCTGTTATTGGTAAGCATCCTAAAGATAGAGGTATTGGATTAGTATTTCAAAATTACGCTTTATATCCACATATGACAGTTTTAGAAAATGTAATGTTTCCACTAACTGTTGGTAAAAATAAAAAAACTAAGAGTGAAGCTATGGAAGTAGCTAAAAAATATATGAAAATTACTAGTATTGAAGAGTTAGCTGATAAAAAGCCAGGTGAAATGTCAGGTGGACAACAACAAAGAGTTGCAATAACTAGAGCGTTAGTTCAAAATCCAAGAATATTATTACTTGATGAACCTTTAAGTAATTTAGATGCTAGATTAAGATTAAAGATTAGAGAAGAAATCAGAAGACTAGTTAAAGAAATTGGTATAACTACTATTTTCGTTACTCATGACCAAGAAGAAGCATTGTCAATAAGTGATAGAATTGTATTAATGAATGAAGGTATAGTTCAGCAATTTGATATACCTCAAAATCTTTATTTAGAACCGGAAAATCTTTTCGTAGCTAAGTTTATGGGAAATCCAATAATTAACTTAATAGATATGAAAAAAGAGGGAAATGTATTAAAGGCTAAGGATTTCAATATTGATTTAAGTCTTTTAAATAAAGATAGATTTAAAGGGGAGTTAACAGAAGAAAACTATATAGTAGGTATAAGACCAGAATACTTTGAAATAAGTACAAATCCATTATTTACAGTTGAAGTTGAATCAATAGAGTTAATAGGTAAAGATTGTATTATAAACTTTAAGGTTAATGATACAAATGCAAAGTCTATTACAGATATAAGTAAAAAGGTATCAGAAGGTGATAAAATAGGCTTTGATATTGACTATAACGGAATTTATTTATTCCAAGAGAATGGAGTTAGAGTGTACTAATGAAGAAGTTTAAGTATAGAGCAGAGAATTCACCACAAGCATGGCTGTTTTTAATGCCTGCTTTAATAATCGTCGGAATATTTAACGTGTTACCTTTAATAAGAACATTTATTATGTCTTTGCAAAAGGGAACCTTAAATAATTTAACATTTAATGGATTTAAAAATTTCGAAGTAGTACTTAAAGATCCTAAGTTTCATACAGCTATAGGTAATACTGCACTTTTTGCTTTTGTTGTAGTACCTGTAGGACTAATTATATCTATGTTCATTGCTATTACAATATATGAAAAAATTAAGTATAAAGATGTTTTTGAAACAATATTCTTTATACCATATTTAACAAGTGTAATTGCAGTTGGTATTGTATTCAGATTTTTATTAAATGGTGAGTATGGATTTGTAAACTACGTATTAGGATTATTCAACGTAGGGCCATTTAATTTCTTAGATGACCCAAATATGAGTATGATTACTCTAATAATATTTGGGATTTGGTCAGGACTTGCCTTTAATATAATAATATTACTTTCAGGTCTTAGAAATGTTGATAAAAGCTATTATAAGGTTGCAGATATGTTTGGGGCGACAAAAATGGAGCAGTTCTTTAGAATAACTTTACCTCAAATGATACCAATTATTACATTTTTATTAATGGTTAATTTTATTAATGCATTTAAGGTATATGCTCAAGTATTTTCTATATTTAACGGTAAAGCTGGGATTGCAGATAGTGCAACAACTGCCGTATTCTACATATTCAATAAGTTCTATGTGGAAAACCGTTATGGCCAAGGTATGGCAGCAGCAGTTATCTTATTTGGTTTAATTTTAATTTTCACATTAATTCAAAATCGTATATTAAAAAGAATATCTAAGTAGGTGAAGAAATGAAGAAAGTTAATTTAGTTTTATCAAAAACCTTTATAGTATTAATGGCCATTATTACATTATTTCCTTTTGTATATATGATTTTGTCAAGCTTAATGACTTATCAAGAAGCGACAAGTATACCACCAACATTATTTCCTAAAGAATTTCAGTGGAATAACTTTTCACTTGCAATGGAGCAGGCTCCATTTGTAAGATATTTCTTTAATACAATATTTGTTTCTGGTATATCAACAATAGGAACAGTAATTACGTCTATACTAGCTAGTTTTGCACTAGTTAAATTAGAATTCAAGTACAAGAATATTTTAGTATTAGGTATGGCTGCTTTATTAATGGTGCCTTATGAAGTTACAGTATTTACAAACTATCAAACTATAGCACAGCTTGGTTTATTAGATACATATACAGCACTAATAATACCATCTCTTGCAAGTGTATTTTATATATTCTACTTAAAAGAGTATTTAACAAGTATTCCTATATCTTACTATAAGGCTGCAAAAGTAGATGGATGTTCAGATTTAGAATTTATTAAAAAAATATTAATACCTTTAGCAAAACCAGCATTATTTACTATGGGAATTTTAAGTTTCATTAATGGATGGAACGCATTCTTATGGCCAATATTAGTTACAAATAGTAAGGAAATGAGATTACTAAGTAATGGATTAAGTTCCTTTGCAACAGAAAGTGGTACAAATGTACAACTTCAGATGGCAGCATCAACAATAGCCATTGTACCAATACTAATTTTATACTTAATCTTTAGAAAACAAATTATTAGAGGAGTTGTTAAGAGTGGTGTTAAAGGATAAAAAGACAAAAATTACTTTTCACAATGGTATATTAACTATTGGTGGAACAATAATTGAAGTAGTTTATGAAGATAGTCATATATTCTTTGATTTTGGTAGTGAGTATGATCCAAAGGCTCCAGTACAGCCAGAAGATTTACAAGGTTTATTAGATGAAAAGTTAGTACCATATTTAGATAATATGTTTGATCCTAGTATTCCATTAAAGGGATATGAATCAAAGGAAAATAAATTTAAAAATACAGCAGTATTTTTATCACATATGCATTTAGATCATTCTAAAATTATAAATTACTTAAATCCAGAAGTACCTTTATATATGTTAGAAGGAACAAAATCACTATTAAATACCTTAAATATTAATAATGATTTCTTATTTCCTTTATATGAAAACAAGGGTAAGAATACAAGAGATATAATTGGAGTTAAAGAATATGAAGTTATAGAAATTGGCAAGATTAAAGTTAAGGTAATGCCAGTTGACCATGATGCCTATGGTGCTTGTGGACTATTAATTGAAACTCCAGATTTAGTTATTTCTTACACTGGAGATATAAGACTTCATGGATATAGAAAAGATGCTACATTAAGATTCTGCAAAGAAAGTGAAAAATGCGACGTTCTATTAATAGAGGGTGTAAGTGTTTCATTCCAAGACTTTGACGATGATGTTAGCGATAAAGAAATATCAAATGAACCAGAATTAATAGATAGAATAAATGAAATAGTTAATAATAATCCTGATAAGCAAATAACATTTAATTACTATATTTCTAATATAGAAAGAATATTAAATATTATAAAATCTAATTCAAGAAAAGTTGTGCTAGATGCATATTATTCATATGTTCTTAAGGAAGCAACAGGATATGAGTCTTATTATTATCAATTAGATAATACAGATTATGGATTAGATGAAAAGCTTAAAATTGATTTTGAAGAATTATTAAATGATAAAGGTAGCTTTTTCTGGCAATTAGATAAACTTGCCATTGAATATATAGATAAATTACAGGAAGATGGAATTTATATTCATTCTAATGCAGTGCCATTAGGTGATTTTGATCCAGCATACACACCATTTGTAAACAAATTTGAAGAAAGAAATATTAAATTCGAAAGAGTTTCATGTAGTGGGCATGCTCATCCTTATGATTTAATTGAGATAATTAACTTAATTAAACCTAAGTTATTAGTACCAATACATTCTTATCGTCCTGAAAAACTTTATAATGAAAATGGTGATGTTCTTTTACCAGAAAAGAAACAAACTATATAACCGGAGGGGAAAATAATGAAATTTAAAAAGTTAATTGCTCTTACACTTTCATTAGGTTTATTAACTGGATGTGGAACAAAGGGAGCAGGAACATCTAACGAAGACATTGTTACAGAAATTACTTCACCTGTTGAAATTACTTTCTGGCATGCAATGAATGGAGACTTAGAAAAATCTCTACAAAAATTAACAGATGAGTTTATGGCTCAAAACTCTAATATAACAGTAACTTTACAAAATCAATCAAGTTACCCAGATTTACAACAAAAAATAACTGCTACAGTTGCAAGTCCTAAAGACTTACCAACTTTAACTCAAGCTTACCCAGATTGGATGTTCAATCCAATTCAAGATGGACTAGTAACTGATTTAGCTCCATATATTGAAAATGAAACTTTAAAATTTGATAATTATGAAGATATATTACCAAGTCTTAGAGAAGCAGCTACTATAGATGGAAAAATATATGGTATGCCATTTAATAAGTCAACAGAAGTTATATGGTATAACAAGACTTTATTTGATGAATTAGGATTAAAAGCTCCAACAAACTATAATGAGCTTGTTCAAGTTGCTAAGACAATAAAAGAAAAGAAGGGCATCCCAGGAGCTGGATTTGACTCATTAAATAACTACTATACAACTTTCTTAAAGAGTGAAGGAAAGACATTTGATAATAACTTTGATGTAACTAGTGAAGAATCAGCTAAAGCTGTTAACTATTACTTAGAAGGTGTTAAAGAAGGTTACTTTAGAATTGCTGGAACAGATAAGTACTTATCAGGACCATTTGGTAATGAAACTGTAGGTATGTATGTTGGTTCAAATGCTGGTGAAAACTTTGTTAAGCAAGGTGTAGGTGATAAGTTTGAAGTTGGAGCTGCTCCATACCCAACAAATGCATCACTACAACAAGGTACTGATTTATATGTATTCTCAAGTGCTACACCAGAACAAAAAACTGCTGCTTATGAATTCTTAAAGTTCTTAACTAGCAAAGAAAAGCAAATTCAATGGGGTATTGAAACTGGTTATATGCCAATCAGACAAAGTGCTATTGAATCTGATGAATACAAGAACTCTGGAAGCTTAATAGCTCCAATACTTGCTGATGCAACTAAGAATCTTTACACAAACCCAGTTATGACTGGTGCTGATGCAGCATATCGTGAAGCTGGTACTGTTTTAGAAGCAATATTAGCTGAACCAACAACAGATGTAACTAAGAAATTAGAAGAATTTAAAGCTACTTTAACTTCTATTTGGGAATAATGCTATAATTATATAAGGTGATTCTTAGCTTTGGGTAGAGTATTCTTAATAGGAATAATTTACTACATCTTAAGTTTAGAAGAACTAATCCAGGCGCGTAGCAGTGCTTAGCTCCAACTATAGAAGGGTGGGAGTGTTAGCAATGGTAGCAATCGGATAAAGAGAATTACAAGGAGCTGTTATTTTAACTTATTATAAATATGTTAAAAACAGCTCCTATTCTCTAAATAAAATTATTAAGAAAAAAGTTAATAATCTTACTTTAATTATTAGAATAAATTGATTGAAGAGCTATTAAACTTTAACTACAAATTAATAAAAAATTATTTTAAGTAATTTAAAATAAAGAATAGTATAAGCTATTAATAAACTATAATAATTTATTAATAATTAAATATTAATTGAAAAACTTTAATAAAGTAATTTGAAACAAATTACTTCAACAATTATTAAGTATTAATTGTTAACTCTTAATTGAAAAAAATGGAGGTACTATGAAATTAGTAATTTATCAAACTAGTGATCTACATGGATT
>JAHAIU010000156.1 GCA_018372555.1 Clostridium sp. | reverse complement strand
TCATATAGGAGGTGTAATTAATGGCAAGATATACTGGAGCTACATGTAGATTATGTAGAAGAGAAGGTATGAAATTATTCCTTAAAGGGGATAGATGTTTCACAGATAAATGTGCTTTTGTTAGAAGAAGTTATGCACCAGGACAACATGGAGCAGCTAAGAAAAAATTATCTAACTATGGCGTACAATTAAGAGAAAAGCAAAAAGCTAGAAGAATATACGGAGTATTAGAAGGCCAATTCAGAAGTTACTATGAAAAGGCTGATCATATGAAGGGTATTGCAGGTGAAAACTTACTTAAGTTACTAGAAATGAGATTAGATAACGTTGTTTATAGACTAGGATATGGTGCTTCAAGAGCTGAAGCTAGACAATTAGTTAACCATGGACATTTCTTAGTAAATGGTAAGAAAGTAGATATCGCTTCATACAAAGTTTCTGTTAACGATGAAATATTAGTTGCAGAAAAGAGTAGAGGAACTGAAAAATTCAAGACATTTATAGAAAATCCAAAGACATTACCAAAGTGGTTAGAAGCAAATGTTGAAAATTATTCAGGAAAAGTTATAGCTGAACCAGCAAGAGAAGACATTGACGTACCAGTTAACGAAACTCTTATCGTTGAGTTATACAGCAAGTAATAGTTTAGTATTTGTATTGTTAAGATTTATCTTACAATACAAATATATAAGCAGTTGCCCTCAGAATAATGTTGCCATTTATAATATAAGGAGGGTTTGTGCATGTTAGAAATAGAAAAGCCAATAATTGAATGTATAGAAGCAAATGAAAATGGTACTTATGGTAAATATGTAGTTGAACCATTAGAAAGAGGATATGGTATTACACTTGGAAATGCTCTAAGAAGAATACTTCTATCATCACTTCCTGGTGCAGCTCCAACATCAGTAAAAATTGATGGAGTACTACACGAATTTTCTACTGTACAAGGTGTTAAAGAAGATGTTACAGAAATAATCTTAAACATAAAAGCTTTAGCATTAATAATGAATGGTGAAGGTCCAAAGACAATATATATAGATGCTCAAGGACCAGGAGTAGTTACAGGTGCAGATATTAAAACTGACGGAGACGTTGAAGTTGTAAGCAAAGATCTTCATATAGCTACATTAGATGAGAATGGTAAGTTATATATGGAGATAACAGTTAATAGAGGAAGAGGATATGTTACTCAAAATAAAAATAAGAGTGAAGACCTTCCATTATCAGCTATTGCTGTAGACTCAATATATACTCCAGTTAAGAGAGTTAACTTTACTGTTGAAAATACAAGAGTTGGTCAAATTACTGACTATGATAAGTTAACATTAGAAATCTGGACTAATGGAACTATTAAAATTGATGAGGCTATTAGTTTATCATCAAAAATACTTATAGAACACTTTAAATTATTTATGTCATTAGGTGATAGTACTAATGATGTAGAAATTATGATAGAAAAAGAAGAAGATAAGAAAGAAAAAGTACTAGAGATGACTGTAGAAGAGCTAGATTTATCAGTTAGATCATATAACTGTTTAAAGAGAGCAGGAATCAATACAGTTCAAGAACTTGCTGGAAAGTCTATGGATGACATGATGAAGGTAAGAAATCTAGGAAAGAAATCTTTAGAGGAAGTCGAAAGAAAGCTTAAGGAATTAGGCTTAGGATTAAGACTAAACGATGAGTAAGGAGGTAAATCCATATGGCAGGTTATCGTAAATTAGGTCGTCCTACTGACCAAAGAAGAGCTATGCTAAGAAGCCTTGTTACAAGCTTTTTAAAGCATGGTAAGATTGAAACAACTGAAACAAGAGCTAAGGAAACTAGAAAGTTAGCTGAAAAGATGATCACTTTAGCAAAAAGAGGTGACCTTCACGCTAGAAGACAAGTTTTAGCATTTGTTCATGAAGAAGAAGTAGTTCAAAACCTATTTGACAATGTTGCTCCAAAGTACGCTGAAAGAAACGGTGGATACACTAGAATGTACAAAAAAGGCCCTAGAAGAGGGGACGGAGCAGAAGTTGTTATACTTGAATTAGTATAATATAAAGGGGGGATTAAGTATAAAGCTTAGTCCCCATTTTTGCATATAGAAAATTAAATATGATATAAGAGCTTAAAAAATTAATGTAAACTAATTGTAATTAATGAAATGTGTATTATAATATTCTTATGTTAATGTATATACACTATTTAAGTTTTTATATAATACTTAATAAGAGAAGGAGGGCTATATTATGAAAGAAGCAATGGTGAAGTGTGAGAATGTATCTTTTAAATATAGAGCAGTTGAGGGAGAGGAAGAAAAGTATGCCGTAAATGGTGTAAGCTTTGAAGTTGAAAAGGGAGAATTCTTAGTAGTATTAGGTCATAATGGATCAGGAAAATCAACTATTGCTAAGCATATGAATGCTCTTTTAATACCCTCTGATGGAACTGTAATTGTAGATGGATTAGATACTAAAGATCAGAAAAATTTATGGGAAATAAGATCAAGAGCTGGTATGGTTTTTCAGAATCCAGATAACCAATTAGTAGCGACTATAGTTGAAGAAGATGTAGCATTTGGACCTGAAAATCTTGGGGTTGAGCCAGAAGAAATAAGAAGAAGAGTTGATGAAAGCTTAAAAAAAGTAGGAATGTATGAATATAGAAGACATGCACCACATTTACTTTCAGGTGGACAGAAGCAAAGGATAGCTATTGCAGGAATATTAGCAATGAAACCTAAGTGTATAATATTTGATGAACCTACTGCAATGCTTGACCCATCAGGAAGAAGAGAAGTTTTAAATAATATAAAAGAAATTAATGAGAAGTATGGTATAACTATTGTTCTTATAACACATTATATGGATGAAGCAGCACAAGCAGATAGGGTAATAGTAATGGATGGAGGAAAAGTAATATTAGAAGGTAAGCCAAGAGAGGTATTTTCTAATGTGAAGGAAATGAAGGAAATAGGTTTAGACGTTCCTCAAGTAACTGAATTATGCTATGAATTAAAGAATAGTGGTATAAATATAGATACAAATATATTAAATGTAGATGAGATGGTGGATGCGTTATGTCAATTAAGATAGAGAATTTAGTACACGTTTATATGCCTAAGTCACCTTTTGAAAAAGTGGCTTTAGATGATGTAAATATAGAGATAAAAGAAGGAGAGTTTGTTGCTTTAATAGGACATACAGGATCAGGAAAATCAACATTAATTCAACATATGAATGGTCTTTTAAAGCCAAGCTCTGGAAGAATTATAGTAGATGGAGTAGATATAACTAAGGATGGAGTAAAGCTTACTGATATAAGAAAAAAAGTAGGCTTAGTATTTCAATATCCTGAATATCAGTTATTTGAAGAAACTATAGAAAAGGATATAGAGTATGGTCCAAGAAACTTAGGTTTAGATCAAGAAGAAATAACAAGAAGAGTTAAAAGATCTATGGAGATGGTTGGTTTAGATTACGAAACATATAGAGATAAATCACCTTTTGATTTAAGTGGTGGACAAAAGAGAAGAGTGGCTATTGCAGGGGTAGTAGCTATGGAACCAAAAGTACTTATCTTAGATGAACCTACAGCAGGATTAGATCCTAAAGGTAGAGATGATATATTAGCTCAAATAAAAACTCTTCATGATAATTACAAGATGACTATAGTTCTTGTAAGTCATAGTATGGAAGATGTAGGCAAACTAGCTGAGAGAATAATAGTGATGAACAAAGGTAAAGTTCAATTAGAAGGTACGCCAGCTGAAGTATTTAAAGAAGTGGATACTTTAGAAAGTATAGGTCTTGCTGTACCACAAGTAACTTATCTTATGAGGGCATTAAGGGCAAAAGGTTTTAATGTTTCAGATGAAGTGTACACTATTAGTAAGGGCAAGGAAGAATTATTAAGAATCTTAAAGGAAACTAATAAATAGGGGGATAGAAAATGATAAAAGACATAACTATAGGTCAATATATACCAGGAGAAACCTTTGTCCATAAGTTAGATCCTAGGACAAAAATATTATTATCTATCCTATTTATTGTATCTTTATTTTTAGTAAATAAATTCGTGGGATATATATTAATAGTTGCTTTTTTAGCTCTAACAGTTTATGTGGCAAAATTACCACCAAGATATTTATATAAAGGCCTTAAACCTGTATTTTTCCTTATAATATTTACAGCAGTATTAAATATTTTTATGATTAAGGGAACTGCAGATACATTATTATTTGAATTTGGATTTATAAAAGTTTATACAGAAGGGTTAACAACAGCTGGTTTTATGGCTTTAAGATTAATATTCTTAATTATGGGGACATCAGTATTAACATTAACTACTTCTCCAATAGAGTTAACAGATGGAATAGAGAGATTACTTAGGCCAATAGGTAAAGAAATGGCTCATGAGCTTGCAATGATGATGACAATAGCATTGAGATTTATTCCTACATTAATGGATGAAACAGATAAAATAATGATGGCACAAAAGGCAAGAGGAGCGGACTTTGAAAGTGGTGGATTAATACAAAAAGCTAAGAGCTTAATTCCATTACTAGTGCCTCTATTTATAAGCTCATTTAGAAGAGCGGATGAATTAGCTATGGCTATGGAGTCAAGAGCATATAGAGGTGGGGCTGGTAGAACTAGAATGAAGGAGCTAAAGTTTACTAATAAAGATGCAATAGCTTTTGCTTTATTCTCAGTTTTATTTATAGGAAGTTTAGTAGTAAGATTTGTATTATAAACTATATAAGTTGTAATAAAAAATTCTACTTTTTATTAATTTATATTTTATAATAAAAATATTTAGAATATAAATTTATCTTAGCAATTTATATAAAAATTACATCAATAATTCTTCATTTTTAATTATTAATTGAGGCTGTTTGTGCAACAGCCCCATATGAAGGTGAAACAAATATGAAAAATATAAAACTTACTTTAGAGTATGATGGTAGTAACTATCAAGGTTGGCAAAAACAAAAGATAGGGGAAACTATACAAGGTACTCTTGAAGGGGCAATAGAAGAACTTATAAAAGAGGCTGTAGAAGTAACAGGAAGCTCTAGAACAGATTCTGGAGTTCATGCAAAAGGTTTTATAGCAAACTTTAAAACTGAAAGTACAATCCCTTCTAATAAGTTTAGGGAGGCATTAAACTATAGGCTTCCAGAAGACATAGTAATATTAAAATCAGAAGAGGTATCTGATGATTTTCATTCAAGATATAGTGCTAAAGGTAAAACATATTCTTATTCAATTATAAATAGGGATATACCTTCAGCTATATATAGAAATTATTATTATCATGTAAAGAAAAAGTTGAATATAGAAGCTATGGAAGAAGCTTGCAAGTATTTTATTGGAACTCACGACTTTAATGCTTTTAAAAGTAGTGGAGGCTCAGTTAAAACTACTGTAAGAACTATTACAGACTTACATATAGAGCAGAATGAGGATATAATAAAAATTTATGTTACAGGTGATGGTTTTCTATACAATATGGTAAGAATAATAGTAGGTACACTAATTATGGTTGGGAATAATAAGGTAAAACCTTATGAAATCAAAGAAATAATTGATAGTAAAGATAGAAAAAAAGCTGGAATTTGTGTTCCTGCTAATGGATTAATACTAGAAGAAGTTTACTATTAAAAAAATAAAAAAACTATAAAAATAATGAAACAAAAACATTGACACACCCGTATGCGTGTATTATAATTATTAATGTTTGTTAGAATAATTTATGTATATAAGATCCACTAGCCCCGGGTCTTGACATAAAAGCAGTACTTAAGAAGTAAAGCACAAATGTAAGTTCAGGGAGGGAAAAACATGAAATCATACATCGCTAAGGCGCAAGAAGTTGAAAGAAAATGGTATGTTGTTGATGCTGCTGGTAAGCCACTAGGAAGAGTTGCTAGCCAAGTTGCTTCAATTTTAAGAGGAAAAAATAAGCCAACATTTACACCAAATGTTGACTGCGGAGATTTCGTTATCGTAATCAATGCTGAAAAGGTGGTTTTAACTGGTAAGAAGTTAGACCAAAAATTAATGAGAAAGCACAGCTTATATCCAGGTGGATTAAAGGAAACTCCATACAGAGAAGTATTAGCTAAGAAGCCTGAATTCGCTTTCGAAGAAGCAGTAAGAAGAATGCTTCCAACAGGTGTTTTAGGAAGAAAAATGCTTAAAAAATTAAAAGTATACAGAGGTACTGAGCACGGACATGATGCTCAACAACCAGAAGTACTTGAATTAAAGTACTAATACATGCTCGGGAGGAGGAATAAAAATGGCAAAAGTTCAATACATGGGAACTGGAAGAAGAAAAAAATCAATAGCAAGAGTTAGACTTGTACCTGGAAATGGTAAAGTAGTTATAAATAAAAGAGATATCGAAAATTATTTCGGATTAGAAACTTTAAGAATGATCGTTAATCAACCATTAGTTTTAACTGGAACTAAAGACAGATTCGACGTTTTAGTTAACGTTCACGGTGGTGGATTCACAGGTCAAGCTGGAGCAATAAGACACGGAATAACTAGAGCTTTAATCAAAGCTGACGAAAACTTAAAGCCAGAATTAAAGAAGGCTGGATTCGTAACTAGAGACCCAAGAATGAAAGAAAGAAAGAAATACGGTCTTAAGAAAGCAAGAAGAGCTCCTCAATTCTCAAAGAGATAATATCAGGAACTTTACAAATCCCACAATCATTATGGTTGTGGGATTTCTTTTTATATAAAAATATATGAAAATCTATATTTTT
>JAHAIU010000155.1 GCA_018372555.1 Clostridium sp. | reverse complement strand
CCCCTCCATCATATAATATATCTGCAGCATAATAATGTAACTTATTAATATCTATTTCCATGGCATCATCAACTTCCTTAGTTCTACTTGATACCTTTTCTAACATTGATTTACACTTGTTGTACTCGTCTATAGTTACAGTATCTTTATCCGGTAATTGAAATAATCTTAGATATTTTTCTTTATATCCTTTTTTAATATAAATATAATCATTAGCTTCTAAATTATATAAGACATTATGTTTATCAAAGTAATCTAATAACTCCTTTTGGCTTTCTTTAGACATTGGCCTTGAATACACTATTTCATCTCCTATTACAACTACTCCTCCCCCAGAGCATATTGTATTTCCAAAGTTCATATCTTTAAGAACACCATCTATAGCAGGTATAGCTCTTCCCGTACTTAATACTAATATATGTCCATTCTCTTTTAGCTTCTTGAAGGCTTCCAAAGTTAATAGCGATATATTGCTTCCTTTAACTATTGTCCCATCTGCATCAAAAAATATAATTTTTTTATTCATAATACTTTCCTCTCTATCTATCCATCCTTATATCTTTCTATATTAACTTTAACACTTGGAGTTGACTCTAAGTCAAGTAATCTTAAAAAGTAAAGCTAGCCATAAGCAAATAATTTGCTTAAAGCTAGCTATATTAGTTATTAATTAATATCTATATTAAAATTCTGTTGTACCAAATTTACCATTTCTAAGATCATCATAAGCTTCATATAGTTCTTCTCTTGTATTCATTACAAATGGTCCATATGATTCAATTGGCTCATTTATAGGTTCACCACTTAATACAACAAATAGTGAATCTTCAGTAAATGATTCAACTAAGATATCTCCATCTTCATTATTAAATATAACAAAGTCTCTTTCCTTAGCTATTTTATCTCCGTTTACCTTAACATCTCCTTTTAATACCATTATTCCAGTATTAAAATTATTAGGTTCATTTAATATTATTTTCCCTTTATTTTTTAAGTTTACATTATAAAGATTTATATTAGTAAATGTACTAGCTGGTCCCTTAACGCCTTGAACCTCTCCAGCAATAATACTTATTTCTCCTTGATTATCTTCTAACTTAATAACTCCCATATTTTCCTTTAATAAAGGTTGATACTTAGGTTCTGACATTTTTTTATTAGCTGGTAAGTTAACCCAAAGTTGAATCATATGAAGAGTTCCACCATTCTTACTAAACTCTTCTTCATGATATTCCTTATGCATAATTCCAGATGCAGCTGTCATCCATTGAACATCTCCAGGTCCTATAATACCATGGTTTCCCTTATTATCATGATGTTCAACTTTTCCATCATAAGCAATTGTTACAGTTTCAAAACCTCTATGAGGATGAGCTCCTACTCCACGTCTAACTGGTGATGGTTCATAGTAATGTGGTGCATGATAATCTAGAAGGAAAAATGGTGATAATCTATCCATTCTGCTTACTCCTGCTGGTAAGTATTGTGCTACCTTAAATCCATCTCCAACCATATGAGGCATTGGCCCTCTAAATATATTTTCTATTGATCTATATTGTTTCATTATAAACATCCCTCTCTTAATTCATTAATAATTAAATTTATCACTAATTAGTGATATTTATTTAAAAATATTATATAAGCTGTTTAATAATTTATCACCTTAAATAGTTTAAATATAAACTATTTCAATAAGATGTAGAATCTTAATTACAACTTATATATTCTTAAACTTTTTTAGTATATTCTTTAAAGTAACTTTTTCCTCATCACTTAAAACATCAAAAATATTTTTAATATTATTAATGTGATTTGGTAATACACTTTCTATTATGTCTTTCCCTTTATCCGTTATTGATATTATACATGATCTCTTATCTTCAGGGTCTATATTTCTTTTTATAAATCCATCCTTTTCTAAATTCTTTATAACTACTGTTATATTTCCTGATGTAGTTAACATTTTTTCTATTAACTCACATATTCTTAAGTTACCTTTATTATATAGAGCTTCTAAAACTCCAAATTGTGATATAGTTAATCCACTTTCCTTAATTGTTTCGTATTCACGTTTATGAATTGCATTTTCTGCTCTTGTAAAAACAACTAAAGTAGATAAAGTTAATTTATTTTCTTCAAGTAAATCCTTTATATTATCCATAAATACAATTTATCACTAATTAGTGATATTGTCAACACAGTAATATTTCAAAATAAATTATTCAAGAAGTTTTTAACATATTGTGGGTAAGCCAATTTGGAGTTTATGAGGCCAGCTTAGCATAATATGTTAAAAACTCCTGCCTAATTTAAAACTATATAGAATTTTTTCTTATTTTCTTTAATGCTTTTTTAGATCCACGACTTATATCATGCTCTAATTTTCTTTCCTTATAGCTTGTAAATAGCTGATTTAAATCATAACCTTCTGGATATAATTCACTTGCTTTAACATCTAATTTTACTCTTTTATAATTAACTTCAATAAAATCATTTTTGTAAAAGACAACTAGATTATTTAAATCATCTATTTCTTTATATACTATAGCACTATCATTTTTGTCTAAAAGAATAATCCTATCTCCAACGGAATAGTTATATCTTGCTTCAACAACTTCTACATCTTCTTCTCTTTTCTTTATCACTTTGCTAGACCTAATTAGATCATAATTATAGTCTTTAGTTTCTATATATTTTCTTGTTCTTTCTATTATAGAATCTGAAATTCCCATCTTCTTTGAAATATATAAGGCATTACTATCACCAGTTTTACCAATATGAAGTTTATATAATGGCTCAAGTGTATCTTTTTTAAATTCCATAGCTGCATTTTCAAAATCAGGATGACCCTCAGAGAAATTTTTAATTTCACCATAATGAGTAGTTGCTATTGTAATACATCCCTTATGATATAACTCTTCTAATATTGCTATAGCAAGTGCTGCCCCTTCATTAGGCTCTGTTCCACTTCCTATTTCATCGAATAGTAATAAAGTCGATTTTGTACTTTGTTTAATAATTTCTGCTAAGTTCTTTACATGTGAAGAAAATGTACTTAGGGCATTTTCTACACTTTGATTATCTCCTATATCCACAAAAAGATTATTAAATACTGAAATTTCAGTTCCCTCTTTAGCTTCTATATGAAATCCTGATAGTACAGCTAAGGTTAGAATACCTACTGTTTTTAATACTACGGTCTTACCTCCAGCATTAGGCCCAGTAATAATTAATGTTCTATAGTTCTCTCCAATTTCAAAATCAAGAGGTATAGCATTCTTAATCATGGGATATTTACCTTTTACTATTTTGATATATCCATGATCGTTTAACTTAGGCTTTATTCCTGATATCTCATTGCTGTACTTAGCTTTAGCCCAAATCATATCATATTCTGCTATTACTTCTATATTTATTTTTAAATCTCTTATTCTTTCATTAATCATTTCAGTAATCATTCCAAGTATCTTATATTCTTCAATGCTTTCTTCTATTTTTAAATTAGCTAATTCAGAAGTATATCTTGATACTACATCAGGCTCCATAAAAACTGTGGTCCCTTTGGAAGAAGATTCTATAATTACTCCTTTAACATAATTTTTATAAGACGATTTTATTGGAATAGTATATCGTCCATTTCTCTTACTTATAAAGAACTCTTGTATATACTTTTTATTATCACTATTCTTTAAAAATTTATCTAATCTTTCTCTTATTTTACCTTCACATTCATCTATAAGTCTTCTTACCTTTTTAAGCTCTTTACTAGCATTTGAATCTACTACAGAACCTCTTATACACCTATTTATTTCTTCTTCTATATAGCTTAAACCTGTAATACTTTCTCCATAGCTACTTAATGTAGGAGCATAACCTTCCTTATCTTTCATAAATGTTTTTATCTTATTACATCCTCTTAAGAAATCAGATATCATAGTTAAATCTTCAGGATCTAAGGATGAACCTTTTTCTATCTTTTCTATATGAGGAGCTATATTAAATATTCCGCTTAAAGGTATATGATATGAAGCTTCTAAAAGCCTTCTTCCTTCTGAAGTTTCATCTAATCTTTTATTTACAATCTTTATATTACTACTTGGCTCAAGCTTATCTATCAATGACTTTCCTAAACCACTTATACAATATCCTTTTACTATTTCTTTTAGCTCATAATAATTTAATTTTTCTAATGTTATTTTATCCATTTTTATTTTCCTTTCTTGCATTAAATACATACAAGTCACGAAATCTAGATAGATTTCATAGTTTAAAGCCCTTAAAAATATAAAAAGCTGCGGATACTTCCACAGCTAAAAATTCAATCATAAGGAAAGGTATACTATACCCCTTGTAATTTAATTCGCGGACTTGTATCAATATAGTTTAATTAATTCCTCAACAAATAAAGGTTATAACCCCTAATCTTTTTGGAATCAATATTAAGTTAACTATTTGATACTAAACACTCACAAACTTCCCTCACTTCTTATTGAAATCTATCTTCTTTAATATATTCTAAGAACTACTATATTGTCAATTATTTTTATATGCTAATTATATCTTATTACTTAAGTATTAACTAAAACTATACCAATAACCTTGCTGGCCATGCATCTATACCCTCTACTTTTATTGCTCCTTATTTATTATTACTAGATTAACATCCCTCTTCTATTTTAAATATTATTTGTTAGGTAAAAATATAGAAAAAGTAGAACCTTTAGTGCTAGATTTAACCTTAATATACCCACCTTGATTTGATATTATTTCTCTTGTTAGATATAGACCTATTCCTATCCCCTCTATATCTCTAGAATTTTCTCCTCTATAAAACCTAGCAAATATCTTAGGTAACTCTTCTTCTTTTATTCCCATTCCATTATCTTTTATATCTACTCTAGTAAACATTTCATAACTTTGAATTTTCACCTTAATCAATCCATTTTCACTAGTATACTTAACTGCATTTTCTAATATATTAAAGAATGCTTCTCTTACCCAGTTTTTATCATGACTTATTAAAATCTTATCTACTTCTTCTAATTGTATTTCTATATTCTTTATTTTAGCCTTCTTCTGTACTTCACTTATTGCAAGTAATAAAGTATCATTTAAATCATTAATTTGTGGCTTTAGCTGAATAACTCCACTTTCAAGTCTAGACATCTTTATCATACTCTCAATTAAAAAGCTTAACCTATCTAACGAAATCATAATAATGTCATTAAATTCTCGTCTCTCTTCTTCAGTCAAATCTTCGTCTTTAAGAAATTCCCCATACATCTTTAAATTAGTTAATGGAGTCTTAAGTTGATGTGCTATATCTGAAATTAATGATTTAATTTCATTCCTATCTTTTTCTATTTGCTCATTTTTATCTTTTAATATATTAGTTAACTTAATGGTTTGATGTTGCAATTTAGATAGCAAAGTATCTTCCATAGTAGAAAATACCTCTTCATCTCTCATATCTATAATTGTTGAAAGCATATCTGATAATTGTATAAACATATCCTCCATATAATTTTTATATAGTTTCTCATAAATAAACATTCCTAAGATTATAATTGCTGAGAATATTAATAAAACTATAGATACCTTATTATTTACCTCCATAATATAGACATAAGCATTCACAAATATAGTTAATATTATTATAATAGCCTTAAAAAATATATTTACTTTATTAAAATTAAGTCTCATAAGTTACTCCCCAAAAGTATATCCTATACCAAATACAGTTATTATGTATTTAGGATTTTTAGGATCCTCCTCTATTTTCTTTCTAAGCCTTCTAATATTCACGCTTAATGTGTTTTCATCAACGAAATTTCCGTTATTATCCCATAACTTCTCTAAAAGAATTTCTTTCGTAACTACTTTACCTTTATTTATTGCAAGCAATTCTAAAAGCTTATATTCTGTTGCAGTTAAATTAATCTCGTTCCCTAAAATATCTACTGACATTCTATCAAAATCTATTTTTAATCCATTATACTCAAATAAATTTTTATTAATCATTTTATTTCTCTTAAGAATTGCATTAACCTTATGTCTTAATACTTCTACAGAGAAAGGCTTTGCTATATAATCATCACACCCAGTTTCAAATCCCTTAACCATATCCTCTTCTGTATCATTAGCTGTAAAAAACACTATTGGAATATTAACTTTATCTCTAACTTCCCTGCAGAAATCTAAGCCATTACCATCAGGCAAATTAATATCTAGAAGTAAAAAGTCTATCTTATCTTTTGAGATTATTTCATTTCCTTCACTTTTTGAATATGCAGATACTACCTCATACCCCTCTTTTTTTAAAGCAAATGTTACTCCTTTATTAAGTATTTTATCATCTTCCACTATTAATATTTTTGCCATAATACTCACCTCAACCATCTAGTAAATTAATTATATCAAAAAGAGCTATCGTAAAGATAGCTCCATTAAAACTTCAAGATTATTAATTTAACCTGATTTTGAAAAATCCAAAAGGATTTTTTTCATTAATTTTTCATTGTAAATCCTTCATTTCTCATTATGCGATAGCAAACCCTACTTTTCTATTTCTCTAATTCTTTCAGTTATACTTCTTTTTGATGATTCTTTAAATACAATACTTGGAGTAATTAAACATACTGCAAATATAAATATGATTAGTAGTATTAGTGGTACTGTTGGGAATACAAACACTGCGTAATCTGCTATTTGCTTAGTAAGTACTGATATTCCATAAATAATAGCAATTCCTATTGTTAATATAAATGTAGTAGTAAGTC
>JAHAIU010000154.1 GCA_018372555.1 Clostridium sp. | reverse complement strand
TTAGGAATTTTTCTAATTCTAGCTATTTGCATTAAATTTTCTCTTCCAGTTAAGTATTTATATAGCTCTGGATTCTCAACGACAGCACCAACTTCTTTTAATGCTTTTTCTGTGTCCTTTTTTAAATCATAGCCACATATTTTAATGCTTCCTTCATTAGGATGTATAAGACCAACGAGCATTCTTATAGTAGTAGTTTTACCAGCGCCATTAGGACCTAAGAATCCAAAGATTTCACCTTCCTCAATAGAAAAAGATATATCTTTAATAATTTCTCTTTTTCCAAGAGACTTTTTTAGATTTTCTACCTCTAAAACCTTCATTATTTTCCTCCTTATAAGTAAGTATTGTAATTAATAATAATCTTTAAATCTTAATATATATAAGAAGAAAAACTTAATAACTATTAATCTTACCTTAAGAAAAGCTTAATATTAAAACAAAAATTATATAAATATTATTTAAATCTCTAAAAATTAATCTATTAACTAACAAATAAAAAAAAGTCATTATGTAAATAAATGTAATAAAATAATTTAATATGATAATTCTAGTAAAATGAAAAAATGGAAATAAATATAAGGTATTGATATAATATTTTTATTCTATTTATGTTAACTAGGAGATATTAATATGTTAAAAGATAATAAAAGTAGCAAGCGAGATACTAAGTATAATATTGAACTCTTTCACGATGGAAAGAATTTTGTAAGTTATAAATTTATGGGATCACACCTTAAAAGTGAAAACAAAAAAAGAGGGGTAAAATTTACTACTTGGGCACCTAAAGCTGAAGAAGTATATGTTGTGGGAGACTTCTCTAAATTTGAACTTAAAGAAGAATATAAAATGAAAAAAATAAATGATAAAGGAATTTGGAGTATTTTTATTCCAAGTATTAAGGAAGGAGCTAAATATAAATACTATATTTTAGGAAGAGATAATAAGGGTATATATAAGTCAGATCCATATGCACTTTATTCTGAAGTAAGACCTAATACGGCATCTATTGTTAAGAAAAGGGATAGGTTTAAATGGACAGATAGGAGATGGGTAGATAAAAGAAAAGCCTTTAATCCATTAAATATTCCTATAAATATTTATGAGATGCATTTAGGATCATGGAAAAAGAATAATGATGAATTTCTCACTTACAGGGAATTAATTAAAGTGTTACCTAAATATCTAAAGGAAATGGAATACACTCATGTTGAATTTATGCCCTTATGTGAATATCCATTAGATGCATCATGGGGATACCAAATTACAGGATATTACTCTATAAATAGCAGATATGGTAATGCACTAGATCTAAAGGAATTAATAAATGAACTTCATAAAAATGATATTGGAGTAATCTTAGATTGGGTTCCAGGACATTTCTGTAGAGATCAGCATGGATTATTCAAGTTTGATGGAACACCAACTTACGAGTATGAAGAAACTTGGAAGGCTGATAATAAGGGATGGGGTACAGCTAATTTTGATTTAGGTAAGAATGAAGTGAGAAGCTTTTTAATCTCTAATGCTTTTTATTGGATTAAGGAATTTCATATAGATGGATTCAGAGTAGATGCTGTATCAAATATGATTTATTTAAATTATGGAAGAAAAGATGGGGAGTGGACGCCCAATATATATGGAGGAGATGGTTGTTTAGAGGGTATAAGCTTTATAAAAGAGCTTAATATGAGTATAGAGTCGAGCTTTACTAATATTTTAATGATTGCAGAAGAGTCAACAGCATGGCCGAAAGTTACAGAATCTGTTGAGAATGGTGGTTTAGGATTTAATTTAAAATGGAATATGGGCTGGATGAATGACACATTAAAGTATATTGAGTTAGATCCTATTCATAGAAAACATCATCATAATAAAATAAATTTTTCTATTATGTATAACTACTCTGAAAAGTTTATTTTACCTATATCTCATGATGAAGTTGTTCATGGAAAAAAATCATTAATTGATAAAATGTGGGGAGATTATTGGAATAAATTTGCTGGATTAAGATTATATTTAGCATATATGATAGGTCATCCAGGTAAAAAGTTAATCTTTATGGGAAGTGAATTTGCGCAGTTTATTGAATGGAGAGAATATGAAGAACTTGAGTGGAAATTAATTAATAATTTTGAGATGCACAAGTTAACACAAAGTTATGTTAAGGACTTAAATAGGTTTTATAAGAATAATAAATCTCTTTGGGAACTTGATTATGATATTAGGGGATTTGAATGGATTGATGCTAATAATAGCAATCAAAGTATTTTTATATTTTTAAGAAGAGCCATGAACGATGAAGATACCCTAATATTCATATGTAACTTTACACCTATAGTATATTATGACTTTAAATTAGGAGTTCCATTCAATGGAGTATATAAAGAAGTATTTAATAGTGATAGTAGTGAGTATGGTGGTTCAAATCAATTAAATGAAGAAGAAATAAGATCAGAAGAAATTGTTTATCATAATAAAGCATATTCAGTGAAAATAAAGGTTCCTCCTATGGCCGTATCAGTATTAGCAATTTCTAATATTATTAAGGGGGAATAAGAATGAAGGTTTTAATTGTAGCTTCGGAAGCACATCCGTTTATTAAGACAGGTGGACTCGGAGATGTTATAGGAGCTCTTCCTATTGAGTTAAAAAAGGAAGGGGTAGATGTAAGAGTTATTTTACCTAATTATAGGGATATTAAAGAAGAAATTAAAAAGGATTTTACTTATATTGATAAATATAGTGTTAATGTTGGTTGGAGAAATCAGTATTGTGGAATATTAGAATATGTTATTGATGGAGTTACATTTTATTTGCTAGATAATGAATATTACTTTAAAAGAACTGGATTATATGGTTATTACGATGATGGTGAGAAATTTGCCTTTTTTAGCAGAGCTGTATTAGATTTTTTAGTTCATATAGAGTGGACTCCAGATATAATTCATTGCAATGATTGGCAAACCGGAATGATACCAGTAATACACAAGCTAGAATACTCTAGAAATGAGAAGTTAAAGGATATAAGAACTATTTTTTCTATTCATAACCTTTATTTTAAAGGCATGTTTACTAAAGAAGTTCTACCTGAGCTTTTCGGATATGATTATGAAGCCTTCAATAATGGAAGTTTAGAACATAATGGAGGGGTTAGTTTCTTAAAGGGAGGAATTAATTATTCTGATAAAGTAACAACAGTAAGTAAAAGTTATGTTGAAGAAATAAAAACTCCAGAGTATGGGGAAGGTCTAGAAGGATTATTAAGATATAGAGAAGATTATTTAGACGGAATAGTAAATGGAATAGATTATAATGAATATGACCCTGAATTGGATGACAAAATAGAATATAACTATAATACAGAGCATTATGAAAATAAATTACTTAATAAGAAGGCACTTCAAAAGGAGTTTAACTTAGAGGTTAATGATGAAATACCTTTAATAGGGATAGTTTCAAGACTTACTCATCAAAAGGGATGTGACTTAATATTAAATATTTTAGAAGATCTGCTAAAGGAGAATGTTCAAATTTTTATCTTAGGAACTGGTGATTATATATATGAAGAAGGTTTTAAAAGCTTTGCCCAAAGATATCCTAATAGAGTAAGTGCAAATATTAGATTTAGTAATGATTTAGCACATAAGATATATGCTGCTTCTGATATATTTCTGATGCCTTCATTATTTGAACCTTGTGGGCTTGGTCAGTTAATTGCACTTAGATATGGAAGTGTTCCTATAGTAAGGGAAACAGGAGGGCTTAAGGATACAATTACTCCTTACAATGAGTATGATGGTTCAGGAAATGGATTTGGATTTAAGAATTATATTCATTCAGAATTATTAAATATAACTAGATATGCTCTAGGAGTTTATAAAAATAAGGATAAGTGGATTAAATTAGCTAATAATGCTATGGAGTCAGATAATAGCTGGGAAAAGGCTGCAAAGGAGTATGTGAGCCTTTATAAAGAAGTGCTAAGTAAAAAAAATCAAATTATTTATAAGTAATAGGTATAGGAGAGAAAAAGGTATATGGGGAAGAAAGAAATTGTAGCAATGATTTTGGCGGGAGGACAAGGCTCCAGATTGGGAGTTTTAACTAAGGATGTAGCAAAACCAGCAGTATCTTTTGGAGGTAAATATAGAATTATAGATTTTCCTTTAAGTAATTGTTCTAATTCTGGGATTTATACAGTTGGAGTTTTAACTCAGTATAAACCATTAGATTTAAATTCTCACATAGGGATTGGAGACCCCTGGGATTTAGATAGGAGAGAGGGAGGAGTTTCTATTTTACCTCCTTATCAGGGAGCAAAGGGAGGAGATTGGTATAAGGGAACAGCGAATGCTATATATCAGAATATAGAGTTTGTAGATAGGTATAATCCTGAGTATGTTCTAATATTATCTGGTGATCATATATACAAGATGGATTATGATAATATGCTAAAGTTCCATAAAGATAATAAGGCTGATGCAACAATAGCTGTAATAAAAGTTCCTATAGAAGAGGCAAGTAGGTTTGGGATAATGAATACAAGAAAAGATAATTCAATATATGAGTTTGAAGAAAAGCCACAAATTCCGAAAAGTAGAAATGCTTCAATGGGAATATATATATTTAATTGGAAAGTATTAAAGAATTATTTAAAAGAAGATGAAAATGATATTAATTCCAGCAATGACTTTGGTAAAAATATAATTCCAAAGATGTTGAAGGCAGAAAGAAAGATGATGGCTTATCCTTTTGATGGGTATTGGAAGGATGTTGGAACTATAGAAAGTCTTTGGGAAGCTAATATGGATCTTATTGAAAGAGATAATGGATTGAATTTATATGATAATAAGTGGAAGATATATTCTCAGAATCAAGCAAGTCCTGCACACTACATAGGAGAAGGGGCACAAGTAAAAAGTTCCTTGATAGTGGAAGGCTGTATGATACATGGAAGTATAGAAAAATCTGTTTTATCTCAGGGAGTATATGTAGGGAAAAATACAATAATAAAAGACTCAGTAATAATGCCAGGTGTTCAAATAGGAGATAATGTCATAATAGAGAAAGCGATAATAGGAAATAACGCAATTATAGGACATGGTTGTAAAATAGGAGATTCAGAAAGAATAAGAGTTGTAGCAGCAGATGAATATTTAAGTAGTGATTTTGATATAGACTTTAAAGAAATATCATTAAAAAATGAATTAATAAATACTTAAGGATGGTGATATGTTATGAAAAATTGCCTAGGAATAATTAATTTAGATGAAAACCAAAGTAGAATGGGAGAGTTAGTTAGATATAGGACTTTAGCATCAGCACCATTATCAGCGAGATATAGAATAATTGATTTTATTTTATCTAATATGACTAATTCTGGTATAGAAGGTATAGGAATATTTACAACTAATAAATCAAAATCATTAATAGATCATATAACAAATGGTAGACCATGGGATCTCCACAGGAAAAAAGATGGCCTTAGGGTTTTTAACTTTGGAGACTTTGAACCAGTTAATGATGATATTCATAATTTTATAGAAAATATAGAGTTTATTAAGCAAAGTAGAAAAGAGTATGTTTTAATAAGTCCTGCCTATATGATCTGTAATATTAATTTTAATGATGTTTTAAGATATCATACAAAATCTAATAATGATATTACAACAATATTTAAAAATGTAAATAATGCAAATAAGAATTTTTTAGAATGTGAAGTACTTAATATTGATGAATATAATAGAGTCGTAAGTATCGGAGAAAATATAGGCATTGAAAAGCAAGCTAAAATTAATATGGAAATGTATATAATGAAGACAGAATTATTTATAGATATAATTTATAAGTGTATTAATTCAGGAGTATATAAAAAGATAAGGGAATTTATTTCAGATAATTTAAGCAAATTAAAAGTTGGTGCTTATGAGTATGAAGGATATTTATCATGTATAAATTCTATTAAATCATATTTTGATGCAAACTTAGATATATTAAATCCAAGTATAAATAGGGAGATATTCTATAACGAAAAGCCTATATATACAAGATCGCAAGATGAGCCTCCTGCGAATTATACAGAAATGAGTATAGTTACTAATTCGATAGTTGCTAATGGATCATATATAGAAGGAGAAGTAGAGAATTGTATTCTTGGTAGAAGAGTAATTATTGGAAGAGGGGCTAAGGTGAAAAATTGTATCATAATGCAGGATTCCATTATAGGCGAAAATGTTATTATGAATAATGTTATTGCTGATAGGGGAACAATAGTACCTGAAGAGAAGGTAATTATGGGAACTGATAATTACCCTGTAACTATACAAAGAAGAAGATCGGTATAATTTTCAATAGTTATATATTACATTTAGGGTATATATTTATGTTTAAGCTTAGGGAAACTAATATCTCTAAGCTTAAATATAATAACAAACTATCCAGGTGTATCAATAGATGAAAAAATTAAAAATAAGGAGTATACTTAAGTATTATAATGATAAGTTAATATAATATGCATATTCTTTAAAAATGATTATTAATAGAGATGGTAAGATTAATCTCGTTCTCAGGGGAAACCCAAGAGAATTCACTACAAAGAACTAAAAAATAATTTAAAAAAATTATTGACACATTAGTTAAAAAGTAGTAAGATAAGAAAGTCGCTTGAGGGCGACAGAAAAAATGGTCTTTGAAAATTGAACAGAATAAAGTTAAGTAAAATAAACCAGCAATTCTTTTAAGTCTTAAAATTAAGACTCAAAGTAATTTGAGCAAAAG
>JAHAIU010000153.1 GCA_018372555.1 Clostridium sp. | reverse complement strand
GGCTTTTATGAAAAAAATAGTATCTGTAATATATGAAAAAGGTTATAGTGACTGGTCTAATATTTTAAAAAAGAATGATAAGGATCTTTTCGATAAATATTATTCATTTATTTTATATGGAGCTATTGGATTGATAGACTATTGGCTTAAGAATGGGCTTAAGGAATCTCCAGAGTATATGGCAATGTTAACTGAAAATATAATTTTAAATGGTTTAAAATCAGTAAATTTAATTAATTCGTAGAAAAGATAAGCATTGAATCTTTGGAGACAAAATGAGTTAAAAAAGCTGACTACGCTTTAATGAAGGGGTTAGCTTTTATTAACTATTTTTTTATTATTCTTGATAAATAAGAGAAGTTTAAAAAAGTGGCTTTATTCTAATCTAAATTTTTTCCATTAGTACTGATTACTTTTTTATAACATTCAAATGATTTCTTTTTGCTTCTCTTTAAAGTACCAATAATAAAATTTCTTTTTCTTCAAGTGAAAAAGTCTCTATATTTCTTAAGGATTTTATAGAATAATTAGTAAATCTATAATACAAAATATCACTAATTTTTAACAAATCCTTTTTTGTATATTCTCGATAATCATTCATATCATTTCATTTAGGATTAATGATACCTTTCTTTTCCAAAAATTTAAGCGTTGATTTAGGAATATTAAATAGTTCAGTAACTTCTTTTAGTGTATATTTATCAGATATAAGATCACCTCGTTTTTAACCTATTTATATTTTATATGATTATAGTTTAACTTATAAAAATGAATTTTGTAAATCGATAGTGGGTGATGTAAATTGTAAAATTAGGTTGTTGGAATAATATAAGAATTTAAAATACAGCAAAGAATAACTATACTATGATTAAGATACATATTGAATAAAGAAATTATTTATAAAAACTTTTATGTGAAATGAATGACATTACATATAAGAGCTTTTTATGTTATAAGAAGGGATCAAAAATGAAGAAAAATTTATGTGAAGGTTGATAAAAAGTTGTATGTGATTTTAATAAGGTGATAAGGGAAAATAAAATTTTGGATAAACTTAGAGGAAAAATTCAATCACTTATATATTCTATTAGGAGTACAGGACTAGTGCAGATTTATATGAACTATCTGAAATGATTGAATGGGGATTGGAAAAGTCTCATTTAGGTATGATACTGAGAGCCGTATTGTAAGTAAATATATAATATCAAAATAATAAATTGACTGAGTTATAAGATGCCTATGGGTTTAGAGACAAAACCATAGGCATTTATTTTTTTATTTATTATTGAAGCATAAAACTAAAAATCATTTTTACAGATAGAGAAATTAGTAAATTATAATGAAGTCATAAAGTAAATAAATGATTTTGGAGGTAATAAAAATGTTAGATTTTATTAAAAGAGGAAACTTAGTTATGGTTAATTTCGGGGTATCTAGAGAAGGATCATGTCAGCGAGGGATAAGGCCAGCAATCGTGGTTCAAAATGATGCAGGGAATAAATATTCAACAACTACTTTAGTTATACCACTTACATCAAAGAGAAAAAATAAACTACCTGTTCATTATGAACTAAAGGAAGATTATGATATTGCGCTTTCAGGTAATATAGCAATGGCTGAGCAGCTATCAGTTATATCTAAAGAGCAGATACTTAGAGTAGGAAAACATCTATCACTAGAGGATATCAGGGGGATTGATAGCATATTAAGTGTTCAGCTTAATTTAGATGCGATGTAGATAGTACGTACATATAAGATGAAAATCATTTTTACAGATATGATCTCTATCTTGCTATTATAAAAATGTAGAAAATATTATATAAAAATTTAATGATAAAGGAGTTAATATTATGAGATTTGGAAAAGTTTTTGAAAGAGGATTACAAGGGGCAGAATTAGGAGCACTTATAGGTGGCGCTTTTACAACTGCAGCAGTTACTGCAACATTTTTCTTTACAGGACCAATCGGGGTAGCGGCGTTAGCAGCAACAGCTACCGCATCTGCAGTTAGTGGCACTGCAATAGGAACAGGCATTGGAGGCGGAGTTGGAGCAGCATTCGGAGCAGCTGAAGAATATATGGAGTCAAAAAATTAAAATTAATATAAATAAATTTGAAAGGAGTTTTTATTATGGCAAGTCCAAAGGAAACAGGGGGACCAATTGTTAAGACAGGTCCAAATTCAGGAAAGGTAAGAACAAGAAGAAAGGATGGACCTTGGAGAAAGAAGCGTAGTGATGCTGGAGTACCTAGAAAGACTGAATAGCTAAAGAGAGGTTAAGGATAATAAATCCTTAACCTAAATCATCATCTAAAATTTCTGAAATTATTTCTCTGAAGGTATCAAGGGGATAAGATGTATTAGAGCAATATAAAAATAACCAATCAAATGGATTCCCAGGGTAGAGTCTGTTCATTCCAGCTTCAATTAGCATATCATTAGTTTCATGGACAAATACTATGCTATTATCAGGTGAATCATCTTTGTTTATACAAATATCAGCCCAGAAAGTATAAAAACTAAGTAGAACTAATGATTTTCTTAACATATCAAAAGTTATATGTTTATTATTGAATATGTTGGAAAAGGTTATTTTTGTTGGATAATTTTTAAATATTATTTTTTTAAAGTTTCCATCATTAGATACAATTGAGGAAGAATTCGACTTAGATATTTTTTCACTCCTAAGATCGTGAATTATATATATTAGAAAATCCATTGATGATTTATCCATATTTTTAGTATCTAAATTAAAAATAATACTTTCTTCAACGGCTAACTTTTTTGCTTGATTAACTAGGTTGTTTAATATATTTATTGCAGAAGTAGAGCTTTTTTTAAAGTTATATTTATTAGTTTCTATATATTCTAATAATTCTAAGTCCTTGCTTATACTGTTAACTTGCTCACCAATTTCTTTAGTATAAATAGTATTATTATTTTTAGAAGAAATATCGCTTTCTATTATTTTTTTAGCTTTAGATAGAAGAGGTATAGCTTGTTTATAATTCAATCCGTTCTTTAATGAGTAAAAGTAGATTAATTCATTTATATCTCTATAGTTAAAATATTTTTCAAAGTAAACATCACTAAAAAATTTGGCAGATTCATTTTTTGATAAGCCTAATGCAAAGCAAAATTTAAACATATTTTCCCTACTTAAGGAGTTGGATGCAGGTCTAGAGTCTAAAAACCAGCTTTTTATTGTTGCTTTACTAATTTTTATTTCTTCATCACAAAACTTTTTATAGAGAAAATTAGTTTTAGCAGGTATATCATCGAGTTTATCATTATAACCATGATTTTTTATAAAATTCGTTAATCCATCTGAGAATTGCCTGAAATTCTTGGAGATATCCAAATAGTTTATAGTATCTTTTAAAGTATAAGAATCTTCATCAAGGGCTAATTCTAAGAGTGAATCATTCATTAGCTCGGTAAAATCACCATTAGTTTTAAAAATAGTAAATATATTATCCATAATTACATCCTCATAAATTAAATAAATTTATGATAATTTTATCATATAGAAGGAAATTTGTCATAATTTGTTTAATATATAAATAGCATTACTAAAAGTTTATAGGAGTTTAGGGGGAAGATTTTGAGAGTAGAATTAAATGAAGGCCAGAAAATTAATATTTTTAATTATGATAACATAGGAAATAAATATGAGTATGAATTTTATATAATTAAAGTGGTAGGATATGGGGCAAGCTGTATAGTTTATGATGCATACTATTATGATGTCCAAAGTAGCAAGCATATGGTTAGATTGAAGGAATATTATCCTGTTAAATCTAAGGTTGGTAGAGATATTAATGGAAGTTTAATTATAGATGATAAAGATAATAATTTTATAGAAGGGCTAAGCAGATTCGAAGAAGCATATAAAAAACATGCAAGTATTCAATTAAGTGATAGTTTTGTAAATATAACTACTAATGTACAAGGACTATTTGAAGGTAATTCTACTAAATATATGGTTATAAATTATAATAATGGTGTTACTTATGAAAAAGCTGAATTTAATTCGGTGAATGATATTTTAAAATCTGCATTAGCATTAACAAAGGCAGTTAGTAAGTATCATGATATGGGACTTTTACATTTAGATATAAAACCAGCAAATATCTTAACTATTCCAGAAAGTAAAGAGCTAATAATGTTATTCGATTTTGATAGTATACAAGAAAAGTCAAATATACAATCAGGGAATATAGAAAATTTATCCTATTCTGAAAGGTGGGCAGCACCAGAGCAACTTCAATATGATTTTAGAAGAATCTCAGAAGAAACTGATATTTACGCAATTGGTGCGGTTATATTTAATAGAATTATGGGAAGATATGTTGAGTTTATAGATAGAAGGATACATGCAACTTGGAGTTATAACAAAGAAGATAGATTGTTCAAGGATGTAAATCCAGAGACATTTACTTTGTTAACAGAACTTTTTCATAAAACATTATCCTCGTCTACAATAAAGCGATTTCACACAACTAAAGAATTACAAAAGTTATTAGAGAAGTTAGTAAATGTTACAGAACCTAGTAGATGTTTTTTAAAGACAAATTTACCTAAAGAATTGTCTTATTTTGTTGGAAGAGATAATGAACTTAGTGAAATAAAGAACATTATATTAAATGAAGAAGATATTTTATTTTTAAGAGGTATTGGTGGTATAGGAAAGAGTGAAATAGTTAAAAACTTCGCTAGAGAGAATTATGAAATCTTTACAAGCATTGTCTTTGCAAGATATATAGATTCAATTAAGTCTATGATTATAAGCGATAGTGAAGTACCAATAAGTAATTTTAATAAAGGAATTAATGAATCAGATGATGACTATTTTATAAGAAAAATGAAGAAGCTTTATGACATATCTAATAAGGATATTTTATTTATAGTTGATAACTTCGATGTAGAAAATGATGAATATCTTGATGAATTACTTAGATGTAACTTCAAATTTATTATTACAACAAGAAATGATTTTTTTAGTCTTGGATATAGGCAAATAAATATATTGGAAATTAGTGATGTAAATAAAATAAATGGTCTTTTCTATAATTATTATAGAAAAGAAGTGAATGGCAAAGATAAGGAGGCCATATCAGAAATTATTAATCTTGTAGGTAGGCATACAATGACTGTAGAACTAATAGCTAAGCAAATGATGATGAGTAGAATTAAACCAATAGATATGTTGAATAAGCTTAGTAATTTGGGATTCAATAACTTAGCAAGGGAAAAAATAAAACATAAGAAAGATTCTAGGATAAATAATAAGGCAATAAGTGAACATATCTATGCTTTATTTAGTTTGTCTAAAATAAGTGATCTTCAAAAAAGAATACTTATTAATCTTACCTTTATTCCACATATAGGAGTAAAGGTAGAGAAGTTCAAAGAAATGAGCAACTTGGATAGCTTTGAAGATATTAATTATTTAGTTGATTTAGGATGGATTAGAATAAATGATTGTGATGTGATTTCTCTTCATCCAGTAATTGCAGATGTAATAAGAACAAAGAGTGATTATAGCTCTGAAGAAGTTGAGTATTTTATAGATAACTTGGTAGATTATTTGCAAATTGATTCAAATACTACTAATAATGAAAAATTATTAAGGATTCAATATGGTGAGCATTTACTAAAATTTATAAATATACAGTCAGAGGCATATAGATATTTATATTATAATATTTCATTTTTATATAGTAATAGTGGAAATTATAATAGGGCGCTAGAATTTTGCTATAAAACAATAGAGTTATTTAATGATAAATGTAATGAGGATTATCGGGATATAGTGTTTAATATTTATAATAATGTAGGTGCTATATACTGCGAGCTTAATCAGTATGATAATGCATTAAGAATATTTGAAGAGCTAGATATTTTTATAGATGATAACTTTAAAGATAGTCAATTGCATAAAGGTCAAAACCTTAATGAAATTGGTTATATTTATATGAATACAGATAGGGTTGAGAAAGGAATTGAATATACAAAAAAAGCTTTAAATATTTATATTGAAGCATTAGGGGAAAACAGTAATGATGTAGCTGTTATTTTAAATAATATTGCCTTTGGGTATGGTAGATTAGATAATACTAAAATGCAAAAAGAATATTACTTAAAAGCATTAGATGTATTAAATTCAAATGATGATAAAAAAACTATAGCAGTTATTGAGGGAAATCTAGGTGTACTTTATGAAGCGGAAAAAAGCTATTCTGAAGCATTAAAACATCAAGAGAAAGCCTTAAACATAAGAATAGAATTATATGGAAAAGAACATCCGGATGTAGCATTATCTTTAAATGAAATTGCATCAGTATTTATTGAGTTGGAACGATTTGAAGAGGCTGAGAAAAATATATTACAGTCTTTAGAAATATGTAAGAAAGTATTTGATGAGGACAATCTAAGAACAGCAGATTGCTATAATCGTTTAGGGTCACTTTATTACAAATTAGATGAAAATGAAAAATCCTTGAAATATTTAGATAAGGTTTTAAAAATTAGGGTTAAGTATTTAGGTGAGAATCATCCATCTGTACTAAAAACTTATTGTAATATGCAAAAGGTTAAAGATGATATGGGTTAATAAGGGAAATATTTACTTGACTATTAGATTTTAAAGTTTGAAAGTTAACTTAATATAAAAGTTAGAAAATTATTCTATAAATAATATAAAATCGGTCGCTTAGTATAGTAATTAAGAGGATAGCAGGCTAATTATAAGAATAATAGCACTATTTTGATTTTCATAAGGTTGTATAAGCAGTATAAAGAATGTATAATACATATGAAAATTGAATGTAAATAATAACGAGGTAGAGGTGCAGTATTAAAGAGTACTATTAATGAGGTAAGCACGATGAGTTAATAGGAAAGGGAATATTGCCGAAGTGTATGATTAATGCTTTAATA
>JAHAIU010000152.1 GCA_018372555.1 Clostridium sp. | reverse complement strand
ATAAAAAAAGAAACCCAGAAATTCTGAGCTTCTAATTTTTATATTCAATTCTAATTTTTAACTATATAACTAACTTAATGTGCTCTTTTAGCTTTTGGTTTAAAATTACTTCATCTAATATTAAATGAATTACTGTATTGCATATATGACTTGCATATACTAAGTCCTTTTCATAAGAAACATTGCCTTCATATTCCTTTTGAAGATTTTCTATATATTTTCTTATATCTTCTGATGTTAAACTAGTATTAATATCCTGTCTTATTGTGCAAAGCTTAGCATATTTATTTAGGTCATTTTCATATAGTACATGATCCTTTACAGCACCAGGACTTTTAAATTCCCATCTTTGAAAATGTGGTACACAGAAGTAATCACATAAAAAGTGGCATACAACTCCTAATTCCTGATTAAACTTTCCTATTGAATATCTTATATAAATATCATCTAATGTTAATGAAGACAAGAATTCTATCTTATTAACTATCATATCAAAACTCTCATCAAAATAGTGTTTTTTGAATTTATATTTTGATGCTGAATCTGGTTTTAAATTTCCCCATATAAAATGACCACTACTAATAATAAAGGCTTTATCATCTTCAAGTCCATTAATAAATCCTTGTGCTAAAGCTTTGTGAGTGTTCATCATCATAACTTACTCACCCCATTTGATCTTTATAGTTTATATAATAATACTATATATATTAAAAAACAAACTTATTTATTTCTTCTTTTACCTTATTATGAAGCTTAGGTTGAATATTAGGATAAGTAAGATTTTCTGGAATTTCATCAAAAAATCCAACTTCACCTATTTCATAATCTGGCAATTCCCCTAACTTTTCTATTTTTGCAAAGAATAATGAAGCATAACTTTTATTTTCCTTAATTTTTAAAGAATAATCACATATATATGTAATTTCATATTCTTTTGCTCCTGTTTCTTCAAAAAGTTCTCTTTCAGCTGTGTAATTTATATCTTCATTTTCTTCTCTATGCCCAGCTGGTATTTCCCAAGTACTTCTTTCCTTATGCTTCACAAAAACCCATTTACCATTATATCTAGATACTACTATGGCATATAATAATTTTTTATTATCAATACTACCACTCTCATAAAATTCTATTTCCATACTCTCTCCTAACATTTCTCTAAATACATATTAGTTAAAAATATGTATTTTCCCACTATCATTTAAATTCTTTAAGATTATCATTATTATTGGTAAAACAAATAATCCCAAGACTCCAAAAAACTTTACTCCAACAAACATACAAATTAACATAATCAATGGATGCAATCCTATTTGTTCACCGACTATTTTAGGTTCAAGGATATTTCTAATGATTGTGATAACAACATAAATTATAGTTAATCCTATTGCTAAGGCTGTATTTCCTTTAAATAGCTCTATAAATATCCAAGGTATTACTATCCCCCCTGTACCAAGAACAGGCAGTATATCTACACAAGCAATTAATAAAGCAATAGAAATTGCATTTTCTACTCTAAGTATAGATAGTCCAATAGATAGTTCTATAAATGTTATACATATTAATATTGAATAGGCCTTTACTATTTTAAATAAAGTTCCTACAATATATTCTTTAATATCTAATACAATCTCTCTTCCCTTAGGAGAAAATTGTCTTATAACAAAACTCGTAATCTTCTCATAATCCATAGCAAAAAAGAAAGATGAAATTATGGAGAAAATTAATATAATAAAGAAGCTAGGAACTACAGAAACTGTTGAAGTTATAAATGAAACAGCTCCTGAAGATATACTTGAAATTATAGATCCTAAAGAATCAGCTATTGATTTTATAGTTTGGTTAATAGCCTCAAGCAATGCAGGATCTAAATTAACTAAAATATCTTCTACATTAGCAGATAGCTCATATATTAAAGGTTCAATAGTATTTAAATAAATACTTGGTAGCTTTATAAATAAATCCTTCATTACTAATCCAAGCTTAAATAGTAATAGTGTAAATAGAGCTCCAACTGTTGTATAAAAAACTAGAACTGTTAATCCAGCTACAACCTTCCTTTTAATCTTCAATTTTTTAGTTAATAAATTTATTAAAGGCTTAAGAATAAAGGCTATACCAAATCCAACTACAAAAGGTAAAAACCATCCTAATGCATATTTTAATGTAATATATAAAATAGCACCTACAATTAGTATATAAATTACGTTTATTATAAAATCCCTCTTCTTATCTGTCCCCATATTCCTCTCCTCTTACAAATTATAAATTATTTAAATGTTTCTAAATATCTAACTTATTAAGGTTTTTATTTGATTATACACCTAAATTTTATTAAAATACATTTTCATTTCTTAAATAATACTTAAAAATATTAATATCTATAATATATCCATAAAAAAGGCTGATACTCTAATGAATATCAGCCCTTTTTTATAACTAAATATTTTCTATTTTAACAACATCATATCCCATATCTTCTATCTTTTCTGTTATAATGTCATCTTGCACATTTGTTTCCACTAATGCATATTTCCCATCTAAATTTACTTCTACGTTCTTTGAATCCTCTAACTCATTTAATACTTCAGTCACATGAGCTACACAATTATTACAACTCATTCCTTCAATTAAAATCTTCTTTTTCATCCTTCATTTCTCCTTAACTAACTAATTATTTTAAATAATGATAAATTCTAGCAAATATAAATAAAATATTCGTATAATTATCTATTACAATTCTTTATATATGCAACTACAATCATTGAAATTCAGCTCGTCTGAATTTCTTCCTTTAGCATACTTGCTTCTGCACCATTAAATTATTCAAGGAGTCTTTAACATATTATGCGTAAGCCGACTTGGAGCTTGCGAGGTCAGCCGAGCGTAATATGTTAAATACTACTTATTGATTTATTTATTAGGATTAAATCCTCTTAATCTTAGTGCATTTGTTAATACTGATACTGAACTTAAACTCATTGCAGCTGCAGCTATCATTGGATTTAATAAAGGTCCACCAAATACATGTAATAATCCCATAGCTACTGGTATTCCTAAAACATTATATCCAAATGCCCAGAATAAGTTTTGTTTTATATTTCTAATAGTTGCTTTACTTAATTTAATAGCTGTAGATACATCTCTTAAATCGCCCTTCATAAGAACTATATTAGCTGATTCTATAGCTACATCTGTTCCTGTTCCTATAGCAATTCCAATATCAGCTTGTGCTAATGCTGGAGCATCATTGATTCCATCTCCAACCATTGCTACCTTACTACCCTTTTCTTGAAGCTTTTTAACTTCATTTGCCTTATCTTCTGGTAATACTTCAGATAATACTATATCTATTCCAACTTGCTTAGCAATTGCATCAGCTGTCTTTTTATTATCTCCAGTAATCATTGCAACCTTTATTCCCATCTTATGAAGATTTTCAATTGCTTCATTACTACTTGCTTTAACTGTATCTGCAACAGCTATAATTCCTTCTAATTTATTATCTATTGCAATATACATAGGTGTCTTACCTTCATTAGCTAATCTATCAGATTCATTTCCTAAATCTCCGATTTCTATAGAATTTCCCACTATTAATTTTTTATTACCAAGTAATATATTCTTTCCTTCTATTTCAACTTGAATTCCATGTCCAGGAATTGCATTAAAGTTAGATATCTCTTTTAATGTAAGATTCTTTTCTTCTGCACCCTTTACTATAGCTTCTCCTAATGGATGCTCTGAACCTTTTTCACTACTTGCTGCAAGTATTAGTAATTCATCCTTTGATATATTCCTTGTAACAATATCAGTTACAACCGGTTTACCTTCTGTAATTGTACCTGTCTTATCAAATACAATAGTATCTATTTGATGAGTAACTTCTAAGGCTTCTCCACCTTTAATTAAAACTCCATACTCTGCGCCTTTTCCTGTTCCAACCATAATAGCTGTTGGTGTTGCAAGACCTAACGCACATGGACACGCTATAACTAAAACCGCTATAAATATAGTTAATGAGAATGTTCCAGTTTCGCCAGCTATTAACCAAGCTACACTTGCAAATATAGCAAGACCAATTACTATTGGTACAAAGTATGATGCTATGATATCAGCCATTTTTGCAATTGGAGCTTTTGAACCTTGAGCATCTTCCACAAGCTTAATAATTTGAGCTAATGCAGTATCTTTACCAACCTTAGTTGCCTTGTATTTAATAAATCCTGTTTTATTAATACTTGCACCTATTACCTTACTTCCAATAGTCTTTTCTACAGGAATACTTTCCCCTGTAAGCATAGCCTCATCAACTGATGTATTTCCTTCAACAACTTCACCATCAACTGGTAACTTTTCACCTGGTTTAACTATAACTATATCACCAACCACAACTTCGTCAATTGGTAGAACTATTTCCTTACCATTTCTAACTATAGTTGCTGTTTTTGGAGCTAATCCCATAAGTTTTTTAATTGCTTGAGATGTCTTTCCTTTTGAAACAGATTCTAAATATTTACCTAATGTAATTAATGCTAATATCGTTGCTGATGCTTCATAATATAACATCATTGCAAAATGTGCATCACCCATATAAATTTTATATGTCCCATAAAGACTATAAATAAATGCTGCACTAGTTCCTATTGCAATTAAAGAATCCATATTTGGACTTAGCTTAAATAAGTTCCTATATCCTATAGAATAGAATTTGTATCCTGTTAAAACAACTGGAAGAGTTAATACTAATTGAATAATAGCAAAGTTAAATGGGTTTATCATTGGATCTATAATTTCTGGAAGTGGCATACCTACCATATGTCCCATTGTTATTATTAGTAGTGGAACTGTGAATACTAATGATAATATTAATCTTTTTAATAACTTACTTTGTTCAGTAACTTTTTTACCTTCATTATTAACATTATCTTCTTCTCTTATTAGCTTATATCCAGCTTTTTCAACAGTAGCCTTAACTTCTCCAAAAGTTACTTTATCTGCATCAAAGCTTATTGATAGCTTTTCTGTTGCAAAATTAACTACAGCATTCTCAACGCCTGGCATTTTATTTGTAACTTTTTCAACTCTACTTGCACAGGCAGTACATGTCATTCCTTCTATCTTATAGTTATGAGATTCTATATTTTTTTCAACCTTATATCCTAGCTTCTCAACCTTATTTTCAATATCTAATTGCTTAAGCGCTGAATCATCATACTCTACATTTAAAGTTTCAGTTGCAAAGTTAACATTTGCTTCTTTAACACCCTCCATCTTGCTTACACCTTTTTCGATTCTATTTGCACATGCAGAACAGGTCATTCCGCCTATTTTAAATTTATCTTTCAAAGCATTCATCTCCTTTAGATCATAATTATATTTTATATAAAAAGATAATTTCTATTCTTTTCACCCCCACCCCCAGGGGGTGGTATAATTTTATTATATTCCTTCTATTTAATTTTGCAATAGTTTTTCAAAATATTTATTTATTTTCCATATTAAAATTTATTAATTCATTTTTTTATCACAAAATATCATTATATAAAAGATATCCTTCTCCCCCTTATGATAATAAAAGATACATAGTAAAATTAAAAGGTTGTAACCTAAGCCTAAACTTAAATTACAACCTTTTTATGCAAGTTAAATAAAATCTCTATACCCGTTCTTATCATTTAGTAAACGCTTTGTTTCTAAGTTTTACATTTATACGCTGAATCTACCTGATTCATTCTTTTATTCTAATTCTCGATTTTTATGCACTTTTGGTATTGGGTAGGTTTCGTCTGGTTCCGTCGGCCCTTCGTCGGGTTCCGTCGGTCCTTCGTCAGGTTCTGTCGGTCCTTCGTCAGGTTTTCTTTCTCCTTAATTTTATTTCTTCTCTTCAATCATAGATAATTGCTCAGCAACTCCGTCTGGTAACGTGTATCTTACTTTATTTCCAGTACCAGTTCTTAAAATTTTATTTTTTGATAGTAAACTATTAAATAAATCAACACTTCTATGTTTTTTTAATTCTAATTCCATCCTACTTAATGTATTATTTATATAACCATTTTCTTTTATAAACTCTAATATTCTAATTTCGTCGTTGCTTAGTTTAATATTACCTTCACTATCTTTAACTATAATTTCATTTTTTATATTATTTTCATTTTTAAATATCTCTGCTAAATAATACTTTCTTCCTCTTCCAACACCATCTGCCTCTAGATAGCCTTTATCAACTAATAACGATATTATCTTATTACCATTTATAGCATGAGTATCCAATAATTGTTGTAACCTATTATTCGTTACATATCCTTCTTGATCCGCTGCTACTAAAGCCATTACTTCTTCTCTACTTAACTCACTATACTTATTTTTCAATATCAATTTTAAATGTCTTATACTTTCTTCAGGCAACATTGACACTGTTCTTAATGTTAAAGATATTCTATCTGGATCATATAATTCTTCTAAGTCTGGTGCTAACCATTCTTGTTCTCTCCATGCTAATTGAATATTTTCAAGTCCTGATCCTGCCCTCTCTCCAACACCTAAAATATTAAACATTTTAAATATATTTTCATTTCTTGGATCACTAACTCCACCTTTTAAGGCTTCTTCTCTGGTAATCCTTAAACTACCCGGATTGCTAACTTTAAAGAAAGTTTTTCCCTTCTCTATAACAATTCCTCTTGGAAGTCTATAATCTGCATGTATCAAGGCATTAGCAACTGCTTCTCTAACTGCCTCATGAACCCTAGTATCTTCTTGCCTTACTCCATTAACAATTCTAAAAGGCACATTTAAATTGTCCGTTAATCTATTTATAATTTTAAAATAAAAATCAAATATATTTCCACTCCATGTCCCATCTGACGATATTACTCTATAATCCCATCTAACGTCTTCCGACATTTTTTCTCTATAGTCTAAAAAATACTTAGGAAACTCATCAG
>JAHAIU010000151.1 GCA_018372555.1 Clostridium sp. | reverse complement strand
AGGTAGAGGTGCAGTATTAAAGAGTACTATTAATGAGGTAAGCACGATGAGTTAATAGGAAAGGGAATATTGCCGAAGTGTATGATTAATGCTTTAATATCATGTCGCTGGGGTTATATATAATATATATAACACTGTCACAAAGTTTATTTTGTGGAGAGCTATCATTAGAGAATTTTACTTTTTAAAAAGAATTTAAATTTGTTTAAATAATAAAAGGTGGAATATCTGGTGTAGCTTTGACTAAGACTATAATTAGTATAAGCTAGACTTGGTATTTCACTTTTTTAGATGCTACCTTTTAGTTATTTACACTTATAACAGGGGGGAACAACATGAATAACAAAAGAAATTTTAAAATTATTATTATTACAATGATGATGGTTTTATTATCAACATCAGTTGTATTTGCATCTGAAGTTGATATTGCAACATCTAATGCAGAACATTATGGGATTTTAACATTAATACCACCAATAGTGGCGATAGTATTAGCTTTTATAACTAAGAATGTTGTTATTTCATTATTTGTAGGAACCTTAGCAGGTACATTTTTAGTTAGTTTAGTTGATCATTCATTTGTTGGTGCTTTAATTCAAGCATTTTTAGATTTTGTATCCAGGGCTCTAAACTCACTAGCAGATCCTTGGAATGCTGGGATAATACTTCAAGTATTAGTAATTGGAGGTGTTATTCACCTAGTAGCAAAAATGGGTGGGGCTAAAGCAGTTGCTGAAGCACTAGCTAGAAAAGCCAAAACTGCTAAAAGTACACAATTAGTTACATTATTACTTGGTCTTGCAGTTTTTTTTGATGATTATGCAAATTCATTAATAGTTGGACCTATAATGAAACCAGTGGCAGATAAGATGAAAATTTCAAGAGAAAGATTAGCGTTTATTATAGATGCAACAGCTGCTCCTATTGCAGGTTTAGCAATAGTATCAACTTGGATAGGATTAGAAGTAGGATTAATAAATGATTCATTTATTAATGGACTTGGAATTGAAGTTGATGCTTTTGGAGTATTTTTAGAAACTATTCCATATAGATTTTATAATATTTTAATTTTAGCCTTTGTATTTATAACTTCATTATTACTTAAGGATTTTGGACCTATGTATAAGGCTGAGATTGCAGCTAGAAAAGCAGATTTAAATAAAGAAGAGTCTACTGATGAATCTTCAAAGATAGATCATTCAGAACTTGAACCTAAAGAAGGTATAAAGCTTAGTATTTGGAATGCAATAATACCTATAGGAGTCTTAGTAGTAACAGCATTAATTTGTTTCTATTATAGTGGTTATTCTTCAATAATGGCTGGAGATAATATAGCAGTTCAAGAAATAATGACTAATTCTCCAGTATCATTTAAGGCTATACAAGAGGCATTTAGTGCATCTGATGCATCTGTTGCATTATTCCAATCAGCATTAATTGCAAGTATAGTAGCAATTGCAATGGGAGTTTATAAGAAGATATTTACCCTTTCAGAAGCTATAGATACCTGGGTAGATGGAATGAAGCCTTTATTAATAACTGGAGTAATATTATTACTAGCATGGTCATTAAGCTCAGTAATTAAGGATTTAGGAACAGCAAAATATTTAGTTAATATGCTGTCAGGATCATTACCAAACTTCCTACTTCCATCAATAATATTTATATTAGGATCTATAATTTCCTTTGCAACAGGAACAGCTTATGGAACGATGGGAATATTAATGCCTTTAGCTATACCACTAGCGTATTCTATGAATCCGGATATGGGATTTGTAGTAGTTAGTACAAGTGCAGTTTTAACTGGAGCAATTTTTGGTGACCATTGTTCTCCAATTTCAGATACAACTATTCTTTCATCTATGGGAGCAGGATGTAACCATATAGCTCACGTTAATACTCAAATGTGGTATGCATTATTTGTAGCTGGAATAACTATAGTATTTGGATATATACCTGCAGGGTTTGGAATTCAATGGTATATAGTATTACCAATAGCTTTACTTGCAACATTCTTAGGGGTTCAGATATTAGGTAAGAAAGTAGAGGAAAGTAAATAAGTTTCTTCTATAAAATAGGTGTAATTTATAGTTAAAAATTTATGTTGAAACTCAGTAAAATCTGAGTTTATTTTTTTCATCAAGTCATGGTAAATAGTTACTTATTTAAGATATATTTATTTTATGAATAAAGTAGAAATTAAAATATTAGCACAAATAATAACTTGGAAGTTTTACATAAATAGGATATGATTATAATATATTGTAGTAGATATTTAGAAGGTTATGGGAGGTTACAAGTGAAAGAAGATTTAATTAAGTTTTTACCTTTCTGGAAAAGTGAAGATATAGGAATTATATCTAAGATATGTTTGACTTTTACAACAGTAATAATGGGTTTATTATCAGGAATTACATGTTTACTACATGGGATTAGGGTATTGAGCTTAAGTTCTGGTTTTTCACAAGGAGATATTGTTAATGGATTATTGTATCTAATATCAGGGGGGCATATATATGTTACTATATTTATGTTAGAAAGGGATTTTACTTAAATAATTTAAAATATATTGTAAAAGCATGTTTTATGTTTATAATAGCTTTTTTTTCTTATAGATGTGTAAAGCTTGGATTAAATATAGGTAATTTGATTGAAGTTACAATGCTAACTATAATTTTTGTAACACCTTTAACTAAGATTATACTACTAGATAAACCAAGTGATTTTTCATAAGTAGTTATTTTGAAAGTGTAGTATTGGCTTTAATTTTATTAAACATTTATAATATAATAAGTATGATAATATTATAGTTATAGATATATAAGATAATTTATGGAGATAAGGGAGAGTTTATGAAAAAAGGGTTAATTGCAGATATGATTAGAAAAGTTATTATATGTATTTGTATAGTTATATTTCTAATTTCATCCTATGAATTATATAAAATATTTAGTGAATATAATAAAAATACTAATGTGTATGAAGAAATTAAAGAAGTTGTACCAACAATTAAGACTGAAAATTATATTGCAAAAGAGGAATTTGAAAATCTTAAACTTCAAAATAAAGATTTTAAATTTTGGATTAGAGTTCCTGAGACAGAAATTGATTATCCTGTTGTACAAGGTGTAGATAATGATGAGTATCTATATACAAACTTTAAAGGTGAAAGCAATAAAGGGGGAAGCATATTCCTTGATGCAAGCAATAATATAGAGGAAGATAAAAACTTAGTAGTATATGGTCATAATATGAGAGACGGAAGTATGTTTGGAACCTTAAGAAGGCTAAAAAGCCATGAATACTTTGATAAGAATAATAAAATATATATTTATTTAGAAGATAAGACTTTAGAGTATGAAATATTTTCAGTTTACACAGAAGACGCTACTCTTGAATCCTATAAAACTAAATTTAGCAATGATGAAGAATATAGCAACTATATAAATAGAGCTTTAAGTAAATCATTTTTTAGTTTTGATGTTAAAGATATAGATAAGAGCAAGATAGTAACATTAACAACATGTACTAATGTTACTGATGAAGAAAGATTAATAGTTCATGGAAAACTGATTGGCAATTAATAATTAACAATTAAGAATAAAACTCAGATTTTGCTGAGTTTTTTTATTTTAAATTTTATTATAAGATTAGAGGACATTAGGAATGAAATTATAGTAATAAATCAATAATGTTTCTATTATGGATTATATTTATTTGTATTGGTATAATAATACTTAGATAGATAAATTAAGGAGGATAAAGTATGAGCAATTTAGAAAAACTTAGAGAAGTAATGAAGTCAGAAAATATAGATTATTATATTATTCCAAGTAGCGATGCCCATCAAAGTGAATATGTAGCTAATTATTTTAAGGGAAGAGAGTTTGTATCTGGATTTACAGGTTCAGCAGGGACTCTTTTAGTTGGCTTAAAGGAAGCTTATTTATGGACAGATGGAAGATATTTCATTCAAGCAGATAATGAATTAAAAGGTAATGGAATTTCTCTTATGAAAATGAGAACTCCTGGATATCCAACTATTGAAGAATGGCTTAAAAAGAATGTTAATTCAGGAGAGGTATTAGGCTTTGACGGAAGTGTTCTTTCTGTAGATCAATATGAAGGATATTTAAGAATAGCTAATGGAAATAATTTCACTATAAATATGAATAAAGATTTATTAAATAACATTTGGGATACAAGAAGCGAGCTTCCTAAGAATAAAATCTTTATACATGATGTTAAATATGCAGGAAAATCTGCTAAGGAAAAGTTAGAAGAAGTAAGAAATCATATGAAGGAAGTATCAGCTGAAAATTATATACTTTCATCTTTAGATGATATAGCTTGGCTATGTAACATAAGAGGTAATGATATTGACTTTAATCCAGTTGCACTTTCATATGTAATAATAAAACTAGATAGTGCAGTCCTTTATATAAATGGAGAAAAAGTAGATGCTGAAACTAAAGCTGTTTTAAATAAAGAAGGATTTGAAATAGCAGAATATAGTGAAGTAGAAAATGATGTTAAGCTTATAAAAGGAAAAACTTTAATTGATCCAGGTAAGCTTAATGCTAAGTTGTTTACAGCTTTAAATAAAGATGTTGAAGTTATAAAAGAAATGAATATTACTACAAAATTAAAAGCTATAAAAAACAGTGCTGAAATAGCTAACTGGGAAGTTTCTCAAGTAAGAGATGGAGTAGCCATGGTTAAATTTATTAAATGGCTAAAAGAAAGTATAGGAAAGGAAAAAATAACAGAAACATCTGCTAGCGATAAATTAACTGCAATTAGGGCTATGGGAGAAAATTATAAAGGGGATAGCTTTGGAACTATAGCAGGATACAAAGATCATGCAGCAATGATGCATTATAGTGCTACAAAGTCAAGTGAATATGAATTAAAAGCTGAAGGTATGTTCCTTGTAGATTCAGGTGCACAATATTTAGATGGAACTACTGATATAACAAGAACATTTATATTAGGACCAATTACAGAAGAAGAAAAAACAGATTATACATTGGTATTAAAAGGCCATATAGCATTATCTTCAGCGAAGTTTTTAAGAGGGGTTACAGGTGTTAACTTAGATATATTAGCAAGAAGACCATTATGGGATTGTGGAATAGATTATAAATGTGGAACAGGGCATGGAGTTGGATTCTTCTTAAATGTTCATGAAGGACCACAAGGAATTAGAGTTGAAGGTAATTCAACAGTATTAGAACCAGGAATGATATTAACTAATGAGCCAGGAGTATATAAAGAAGGTAAGCACGGAATAAGAACAGAAAATACATTATTAGTAGTTGAAGATGTGAAGTCAGAAGAGTTTGGTGAATTCTATAAATTTAGAACAATATCCTATTGTCCTATAGACTTAAATGGTGTAAATGTAGAATTACTTTCTCCTGAAGAAAAGAAATGGTTAAATGATTATCATAAAACTGTTTTTGAAAAATTAAGTCCTTATTTAAATAAAGAAGAAGTAGAATTCTTAAGATATGAAACTAGAAGTATATAAAGAAATTAAAATATAGAATTATGGAGCTGTCGCTTTTAATTATTCATTTTTCATTATGCGACAGCTCCATTAACAATTAGGCTTTATTTGAATTTGGTGGCAAAATAAATTTATTAACTAATAATCCTATAAATATACCAAAAAGAGTTTCTATAGTTCTATTAGTAGCATAGAAAATTGGATCAGTAAAAGCATGTGTTGTAGTTACAGCTAGGAAGGCTATACAGGAAATATTTATAGCGCCAGGCTTTTTAATTAAATTGCAAATATATATAACTACAATTATTCCTAAACCGATAGTTATATAAACTAAAAGCTTACTAATAGGATATATATTAATTTCAAATGTGAAAAATCTACATAGTATTAAGAAGGTTAGTCCGATAATAGCACCAAGTATAGTTCCAAGGCCTCTATTTATAGCCATATTTATAGAGTTAGAAACTGTATCTTGAACGCAAAAAACAGAAGTCATACAAGCAAAAAATGGCTCGTTTGGGAAAAGTAATAAGCATAAAAATACTGCAATAGCAGTCTTAATTGTTCTTAATCCGATCTTTGGGAAAGTGATTTTCATAGAGTATCTCCTTATCTTTAGTTAGTTTGATTTATCTAATTTTTCTCTTTTGGAGGATGAATGTACATATTAATAAGAATTGCTACAACCACTCCAAAAGCAGTTTCTATAGTTCTTCTAATAGAATACATAAGTGGATTATCATAACCATTTGATATAAGGATACTTATTAATACGATTGATGCAATTGAACATGCTGCAGGTTTTTTTATAACATTACATGAATAAATTATTAAAATAACTCCAATAGCGGTGACTAATGGAAGAATAGGTCTTAATGAGAAAAAGTTAATTGTATTAAGAAAAATTAGGCCTAATATACCACCTAACAATGTTCCAATTAATCTGTTTCTACCTATTTTAAGAGAGTTTTCTACAGTGTCTTGCATGCAGATTACAGCTGCTATTGGTGCAAAAAGTGAATTCTGCCAGAATAGAAGACAAATCAAAACAGCAAGTCCTGTTTTAATATTTCTAGAACCCATAGAAGGAAATTCAATATTTTTCACAGTATCAACTCCAATCTTTTTTTATACATTATATCATAGATTTTATAGAGATTTTCTTATAAAGGATGTTGCCAATATAGAATTAATTGATATAAAATTATTTTATGAATTAGAATAATTAAAAAATTAAAACCATTTTTTAATTATTTAATTTTTTCATTCCTTAATTAATAAAGTGAAGGGACAAGATTTATATGAGTTTTTGGATATATTTATTTATTGCGGAAGCAATACCGTTAATACTATTTGTTTTAGGTGGACTATATGAAGGTAATTCAACTAAATATAAAGAAAATAAGATTAGTTATAAAAGCAGTTATGCTGATAAAGATGGAACCTCTTTCGAATATTGTAATAAAGTAGCAGCTAAGCTTTTTGGAGCAACAGGAACCTTACTATTTATAGTTAATGCTATAAGTTTATTT
>JAHAIU010000150.1 GCA_018372555.1 Clostridium sp. | reverse complement strand
GTTTTCACAGCTCCTTTTATATTGGATTTCCATTAAAATCTTTATATTCAGCCTTATTTTTATCATTGCCTACATTATCCTGATCCTTATGAAGCCTTTGTCTTCTTTCACCCTTTTGCAATGGGTTAATGGAGTTCTTTTTCATATAAAACACATCCTTTCAAATGTATTTTATACTGAATTAAGCTTTTAATACATTGTATTACCTTAAACTTCGAACTCTTCTATTTCTATTGCATAAGTACTACAATGTCTACATACCATTATTGTAACTAAGTAACTAGTATCAACTATACCTTCCATATTAAGTCTAGTAAATGATTTTTTATTATAATCATTATCTATACTACTTGTAACAAATTTACCACTTTTACCATAAGCATAAAAATAGTATTCTAAGAAATCATATACCTTTTTCTTTTCTTCTTTCCCAGCCTTACAATTACTGCAGCATGTTTCATAATAAGCTCTTTGAAAGTCAACTTCCTCACTACTTTTTAATAAGTTTAAAATATCACTTACTTCTAAATTTTCTAATTCATTTTCTTCATCGTTTACAAAATACTCTAAATTATTTTCATTTAAAACATATTCTTTATCATCAAATATAAATTTATATTCCATATTAAGCCTCCTAATAAGCTTTTTTCATTATTATAGCATACTACATAATTTGCTAAAATACTATCCTTACTAAAAATTATAGGTTTAAAAGATAGCTAGTTAAGTATTACTTTTATTATAAATAGGAAATTTAAAGTCTAACTAGTATTTCATTTATTTCATTGCTTACTTTTATTCTTGCCTCATAAATCCATTTAAAATCAAATTCTAATTTAAATACTTTGCAAAAAGAATAATACATATTTATTTTTTGATAATATATTTCAAGTTCATCTAAATTACCTGTAAAGCATTGAGGTTTACTTATTACTTTGCTCTTTAAGACAAATAATTCATCTACATATCCAAGGAAGGTATTCATAAGTTCATCTTTACTAATATCAAAGGGTATCTTTAAAAGCTCCCATTGTATTTCTTCTTTTAATTTAAATCTTTTTATGCTTTCTAATATAATTAAATATTCATTTACATCCATTTTTCTATAATAATCAAGGCTTTCTTCCCTTGTAGCCCATAAAGCAAGTTTTTCATTTAAAGGTAAGCTTTTTATATTTAATATTGCATCTGAAGGGCCTATTACAGCTTCTTTAATAATCCTATCCTTTTCACTTAATTTATCTTTAATAAATCTTTGATTACCTCTAACAGTGGCTACATATCCAACTTCATATATTCCTTTTCTTCCAGCTCTTCCAGCTACCTGCTTAACCTCTTGAGAAGTTAAATTTCTAACCTCTTCACCATCAAACTTTTGAATATCTAAAAATATTATTCTTTTAATAGGTAGGTTTACTCCCATTCCAATAGCATCAGTAGTTATAAGAACTTTAGTTTCTTTATTAATAAACATATCATATTGTTTTCTTCTTACTTCTGGAGGTAAATCTCCATAAATTATACTAACCTTAATGCCTTCACTTGAATATTGCTCTGCTATTTGAAGTACCTTCTTTTTTGAAAATACAACAATTGCATCCCCTTCTTCAGCTTCCTTATAGCTAAAGTTTTTATCCTCAACCACTAAAGGAATGCTTCTCTTATACTCCTTAAACTCAAACTCATCATTGCAATCTTTTAGTATTTTTTCTACTACCTCTTTAGCATTTAAAGCACCACATAAATGTATTTCTTCACATCTAAGACCAAGTAAAGCTCTAGTCCATGCATCTCCTCTTTGAGGATCATCTATCATTTGAATTTCATCTATAATTGCAATATCATATTCTTTTTTTATATTTAATTTTTCTATAGTACAAGAAGTATGAGTTGCTCCCTCTTTAATAATTTCCTCTTCTCCAGTTAGTAAATTACATACTATATTTTCATTATTTAGCTTTTCATAATTTTCTAAAGCTAATATCCTAAGAGGAGATAGATATACACCATTTTTAGCTAATTTAAGTCTTTCAACTGCGTTATACGTTTTTCCCGTATTAGTTTCACCTAAATGTACTATAACCCTTCTTTTAATATTTCTTGCTAATTTATATTCATCCTTTGGGTTCTTTGGAAAATTTTCTTGAAACTCCTTTGATATTAATTTAGGAATATGCATTTTAGTCAATACTGACATAAAACCAGAGTTAATAAAACTATTATAATTGCCTCTAACTACTTCATAAAAATCGAAATCTGTATTATTCTTTTTATTATAATCATCTAATAACCTTTTGGAAACATACTCTAAAAGCTCTTCGTATTCTTCCTTTACTAATGAGAAATCCTTAAAGCCTTCATTCCCCATTTCATTAAGCAATCTAATTTTCTTTCTTAAAGAGCTTTCTTGCTCAATTAAGGATCCAACCTTGGAGTTATATGCAATTTCCTTTATATGATTCACTTGAGATTTTAATTTCTTAAATTCTCTTTGCAGTGCATTTTTCTTCAACATCTCACCTCTTATTTTCTTAAATTCTTATTTATAAATTATATCATTATTTTTACAATTTATTTAGAATTATATGAACTCATAATTAATATTTTTATTATTTTAAATTTTTCTTAAGGATTTTTTAAGGATTATCTATTATAATAATTATTATAGAAAATCAATTGGAGGATATTTACAAAATGAATGAGAAAAATATTTACTTAGTATTTTCCAACACTGGAACTATACTTTCCAAATGCATTTATTTATATACTAAAGATAAATATGTTCATGTCTCTATAAGCTTTGATGATTCTTTTGAAAAGATGTACTCCTTTGGAAGGATATATCCAAGCATACCTTTTATAGGTGGGTTTGTGAAAGAGAACTTAAAAGATGGTGTTTATAAAAGATTTGAAAATAGTAAATGTGTAATTTATAAAGTTAGTGTTAGCAATGATCAATATGATTTATTAAAAGAAGAACTTAATAAATTTATAGATAGTGATAAAAAATATGGATATAATTTAATAGGCCTTTTAGGGGTAGCTCTTCAAAGACCTATTAAAAGAAGTAATAGATACTTTTGCTCTGAGTTTGTATCCCAACTATTAATTAATAGTAATATTTACAATTCTGATAAATGTCCAAGCCTTATTAAGCCAAGTGATTTATTAGAAATAAATCATAAGGAATTTATTTATGAAGGACTTATTAATAATTATAAAAATAATATGGAAGAATTAATTTCATAATAGGACTTATTTATTAAAATAAAATTTATTTTGTGTTTTATACAATAAATTAATAATTAAAGTTATTGCAAAAGGGACTGCTTTACAATTACTACTTTTGTAGAGCAGTCCATATTTTTATCTTTTTTTAATATTCAACAGTATAATTTTACTTATCTTTATTTATAACTTTTTTAACTTTGTTAATCATCTTATAAAGTTTAGGATTTTCAGCCTCTTCTTCTAGCTTTATTTTTAATTCCGTCATCTTCATAATAGGCTCTAACATATACATTGCATCTTCATATCCACTTTTTATCCTTAATCTTTTTGCCTCTCCATCTAAATTTAAGGTTCCATTTAGAACATTTTCATTTAAACTCCTTGGAAAAATCTCTATTATATGAGTATTTGGATACAATGACCTATCTACCCTAACTTCTCTAGATAACAATACTACTATTATAATATCACAATTCTCTCCATATACAGGTTGAATAGGTGTATTATCCGCAACCCCTCCATCTATATATCTTCCCCCAAATAACTCTGTAGCTTCATATATTAAAGGAAGAGAAGCTGATGCAATAACTATTTCCTTACCTGTATCATCATCATGATCACTAACGTTAAAATATTTCACCTTAAAGTCTGGTAGTTCTGTACAAGCTGCATAACAAACTTTCTTATTTTCTTTCACCTTTTCAATATTAAGGTATTTATTAATTATTTCTCTAGCACCGTCTTTAGATACTGCACCTTCATCTATTTTTTGATTCATATACTTTTTAGCAACATTTATATTTTTTGCACCAATAAATAGGCCTAATCCCTTTTTTATTAATTCAAACTTACTAACTGGAATAAGCTTGTCTATAGTGACTTCTTCCCATAATGCTTCAGCTGCAACCATATCATCTTGTGCAAATAAAACTGCGTTAAAAGCTCCTATAGAGGTACCAGAAAAGACTTCTATGTACTTGTCTATACCAAGCTCCTTTAAAGCCTTAAAAACTCCAAGTTCATAAGCTCCCTTACCTCCACCACCTGACAATACTAAACCTATTTTCATAAAATCCCCTCTTTTTTTTACATTTCTATATCTTTCAATTTATAATTTATTTCATTATAAATTATCATATTATAAATTATCTAATTATTCTTCATTATATAATAATTAAATTATTTTTGCTAATTCTTACTTTTTAAATCTTTATAAACTTAAATAAATATTAAGATAAAAATAATATAATACCAATAAAGAATATGCTATTATTAATTGAATCATATAGTTAAGTAAGTTAATGAAAGGAAACTATTATGTTAAATTATGAGGAAGAAATAGTTATAAAGGAAAAACTCTCCTTAAGAATAAAGGAAAAATTTATAGAAGGTGTTAAGAATAAAGATTTTTTAATAACATTAGGAACCTTGTTAATTAAATCTCTTATATTTATTATGCTTATATCAGATGATAAGGCAAATGGAGTTAATTTTAAACAAGTATTTTACTCCATGCCACCATTCTTAGTTTGGATAACTGTGAACTCAGCCTTTTTATCACTAGGCTTATTCTTTAATGAAAAGGTTCAAAAATGGGCATTTTGGACTTTAAACTTATTATTTACACTTATTGTTATTGGTGACATGTGGTACTTTAGAAGTAATGCTGTATTTTTAAATTATCATATGTTTAAAATGACTAGTAACTTAGATAACTTAGGCAGTTCAATAATTTCCATGTTTAGAATGGTAGACATTTTATTTATTATAGATTTAGTAGTAATTGCTTTTATAAACATAAGATTTAGAAATAACTATACTAAATATAAGAGAAATGTAATTGGTGGACTAGCTATTTTAATTGTAAGTTTAATTTATCTTGGATATGCCAGAGTTAAAATAGATATTAAAAATATATCATTTGAAAACCAATATGTTTTTGTGAAGTCTTGGGCTCCTAATCAAACAATGTCAAACTTAACTCCTATTGGTTATCATTTATTTGATGCTTATAACTTCTATGAGCAATCTAAACCTTACATATTAGAAGGCGAAGAACTTGAAAATGTTAAAGAAACCTTATCAAGTTTAAAGGAAAATAATCCTGATAATGAGTATAGCGGAATGATGAAGGGTAAAAACTTATTATTAATTCAATGGGAATCCTTAGAAACCTTTATAGTAAATCAAAAAATAGATGGACAAGAAATAACACCTAATTTAAATAAATTACTTAATAACTCTCTATATTTTGATAACTTTTATGAACAAACTCATAACGGGACAAGCTCTGATGCAGAACTTATTACTAATACATCAGCTTTCCCAGTAAGAGAGGGTGCAACCTTCTTTAGATACCCAAGTAATACCTATGATTATTCACTACCTAATATATTTGAAAATATGGGATATACCACATTAGCATCTCATCCAGATCAAGGTTCCTACTGGAACTGGCTAATTAACCTTAAATCAATAGGATATGACACCACACTAGACTCTACAGATTATGATACAAGTGACCGAATAAATCTAGGTGTCTCTGATAAGAGTTATTTAAAGCAATTTGGAGATAGATTAAAGGAATTAAAAGATCCATTCCTAGCATATACAATTACTTTAACAAGTCACTCTCCATTTGAAATGCCTTCAAATGAAAAAGAGCTTATTTTACCTTCTAACTTAGAAGGTACTAAACTAGGTGGATACTTCCATTCAATTCACTATACAGATAAATACTTAGGTAAATTATTAGATGACTTATCAGAAAGTGGAATATTAGATAATACAGTTGTAGCTATTTACGGAGATCATGAAGGGGTTCATAAGTTTTATGATGATGAGATAGCTAATATGAAAAACTTAGAACCTTGGATGGAAGAAAACAATAGAAAAATTCCTTTTATAATTTATAATAAAGATATTGAAGGAAAAACTTTTTCAATGCATGGTGGACAAATTGATATACTTCCAACTTTAGCTTATCTTTTTGGAGCACCAAAAGATGAATATTCTAGTCCATTAACCTTAGGAAGAAATTTATTAAATACTAGTAAAGATTACGTTATTCTTTCAACTAGGACATTACTTCAAAATGGGTTAAGTGAGGAAGATCAAAAGAAAGTAGAAAGTCTGTTAGATATAAGCGATAAAATGATAAGAGGAAATTATTATAGCAATGAGGCTGGTATTAATGAATAATAAAGTAATGCTAAAACTTTTTATAGTTATAATGTTTTTAATGCCAATAATATCAATAGAAGATATTATACCTTGGGCTCTTTCCTTATTCTTTATCCACAAAAGTATAAAGGGATTTAAAGTTAAAGAAGAACTAAAGCCAATTATATTAAACACCGTTTATTGTGGGGGATATATCTTACTATACAATATTTTTGTAAGATATATAGAAAGCGTATTGGTTAAAGCATGGCTTTAATCAATTAAAAATTACTAATTAACAATTTACAATTAAGGGTAGAGCTGTCGCACAATGAAAAATTAATAATGAATAATAAAGTAATGCTAAAACTCCTTTTGGAGTTTTTTTTGTATCTACTTTATGTAGTATTATCTTTACTACACTGCTACAGTTGTGTAGACATTTAACTTCATTATAATTTTTAAATCATAAAAAAGGAGCTAATGTTAAATAGATTTCTCTACTTAACATTAGCTCTTTTTAACAGATTCATTTTTTCATAAATATATACTCAATTTACTTCTCTATAAATCTATTAATAAGTAAATCTCTATTATAATTTTGTTAAATTACTTAAGAGAATTCTTTGCTAATTCTACTAAATCAGCAAAT
>JAHAIU010000149.1 GCA_018372555.1 Clostridium sp. | reverse complement strand
TGATGAAAATGGAAATGATGTTTTTGTTTATCATGCAAGATCGGAGGAGTGTTATGAAGATAAATGTGATTATGCAAGTGAATCTCCTTTATATGATCCATGTAGACATGCACGAGTTAGAAATGTTCACTGGGCAGCTGATGGAACGCCAATATTGAAAATGACAAGTGAGCAAGCAGTTTCTTCAGAAAATAAAAATATAGAAGCAACAATTACAGTTGATGGAGTTGTTGAAGAGAGTAGTGATATACTTCATTATGATATGACTATTGAAAATGGAACATTAGTAGATAAGTCAGGTAATAAAAATGGTAGTATAAAAAATTTAAAGGACGAAGATATAAAAGATGGTAGATTAGTATTTAATAATGATAGTGATCCTTTATATGTTGAGATACCAGATGGAACAGTAAATGGATTAAAAGATATTACAATTTCAGCTATAGTAAATTGGAAGGGTGGAGTCAATGCATCTTGGTTATATACCTTAGGAAGTGATAGTGGTAAGTATTTATTTGTGACTCCATCTAATAATTCATCTAAGCTTCAATCGGGTTTTGCATATGGAAGTAATTTAAATGGTTGGCAGACTGAAAAGGCAGCATCTCACACAACAAAACTAGCATCTAATGAATGGTCAATGGTTACGATTACTTTTAATTCAGATAATAACACATTATCTCTATATCTAAATGGAAAGCTAGTAGGAGAAAATAAAAATATTAGCTATGAATTAGTAGATATATTAAAAAGTGGAAATGTTAATGGATATATAGGAAAATCTTTTTATTCTGCTGACCCTTATTTTACTGGAGAGTTAGCTGATTTTAAAATATTTAATAAAGCTTTAAATTCAGATGAAATTGCTGAATTAAATAAGGAAAGTGATGATTTGATATTAGATCTTTCGGCAAGTTCTGTGGAGTATGAAACTATATTAAATGGAAATAAGGATAATGATAATATAGTAAGTGATTTAAATCTTCCAACTTCAATAGGAGCTGTAAGTATAGAATGGGAAAGCTCTGATGAAAGTGTTATATCAAAGGAAGGTAATGTAATAGCTTCTACAGAAAATAAAGAAGTAGTATTAAAAGCTAAATTTAAATATGCTAATAAATCTATTGAAAAAACTTTTGATTTTACAGTATTACGAGAAATGACTGCATTAGAAAAGTTAAACTATGATAAAGATTTATTAACAATCAACAATATTGATGATGTTAGAGGTAACTTAACTTTAATAAATAATGGATACTATGGATCTAATATAATATGGACATCCTCTGATGAAGCTATAATTACTTCAAAGGATAATGGGGATATTAAGGCAGGAGTTGTTACTAGACAAGAAGATGATGTGGAAGTTAAACTAGTTGCAACATTGACCTTAGATAATGAAATAGTAACAAAGGAATTTACAGCTAAAGTAAAGGCAAAAGTAAAGAATCTTGATTATAAAGGATATATATTTACCTATTTTATAGGAGAAAACTTTGCAAATGGTGAACAAATTTATTTAGGAGCAAGTAAGGATGGACTAAATTGGGAAGAGTTAAATGATAATAAGCCAATTTTAACCTCTGACTTAGGGGAAAAGGGGGTAAGAGATCCATTTATAATTAGATCACCAGAAGGAGATAAGTTCTATTTAATTGCTACAGATTTAAAAATCTATAACGGAAATGGTTGGGGAGCAGCACAAAGTAGTGGAAGTCAAAGTATTATGGTATGGGAATCTACAGATTTGTTTAATTGGTCGAATCAAAGAATGGTAGAGGTAGCAATTGATACAGCTGGATGTACTTGGGCACCTGAAGCAGTGTATGACAAAACAACTGGAGAGTATATAGTATTTTGGGCATCAAAGGATAATGCTAGACCAGATTCAAATGGAAATTATCATCATAGAATCTACTACGCAAAGACTAGAGATTTTTATACCTTTACTGAACCAGAGCTTTATTATTCAATAGAGCTAGATAATAATTCAGCAACAGATGTAATTGATACAACTATTATTGAAGATAATGGAATCTATTATAGATTTACTAAAAATGAAGTAACAAAGAAGGTATTTTTAGAAAAGAGTGATGCTATATTTGGAACATGGACTAAGGTAGATTCAAATGTCACAGGCTTTGGTGGTGTTGAAGGACCAACTATTTTTAAATTTAATGATAGAGATGAATGGTGTCTATTATTAGATGAATATGGTGGAATAAAGTATTATCCGGCAGTAACTGATAGTTTAGAGGGAGGACAATTTGTAAAGTTAGATAAATCAGAGTATTCATTACCAAAGGGTGCTTCACCATACGGGCCAAGACATGGAACAGTGATACCAGTTACTCAAGAGGAATATGACAATATAATGTAAGCTGATGGAGATGGTAGTTATGTTGCTAAGTATACTTTAGTAATAGCAGTTTCAGAAGCAAGAAAGATAACTGATGAGGACTTAGAAAATGTAATACCAAGTGTTGCTATAGAGTTTAGAGAAGTATTAGAAAATGCAGAAAGTATATTAGCTGATGAAGCATCGACTCAAGAACAAGTTGATATAGCTACAGATAATTTAAAAACAATAATGATAAAATTACTTTCATCCCTTAAGGGAGATAAGAGTGATTTAATTGAATTAGCAAATAAAGTAGAAGTTTTAGAAGGGGATAAGTATTTCTTAGAAGGCTGGAATAAGCTTCAAAGTGAATTAGAAAATGCAAAGAGTGTTATAAATGATGAGAATGCATTAGAAGAAGATGTTAATAAGGCTTATACATCTTTATTAGAAGCATATTTAAATTTAAAGCCAAGACCGGATAAAGAATCCTTAATTAATTTAATAAATAGTGCAAAGGATATAGATTCTTCAAAATATACAAAGGAAAGTTTGGAGATACTTAAAAGTGCTTTAGTACTTGCTGAAGAAGTATTAAATAATGAAGAAGCTACAGAAGAAGAGGTTCATAACGCTGAGGATATTTTAAATGAAGCTATTGGTAATTTAAAAGAAGATGACTCTAATAATCCTGGAAATGGCGATGATGATAATGGAAACAATAATAACGGCAATAACAATGGAAATAATAACGGTAATAACAATGGAAATAACGGTAATGGAAACAATAATGGGAATAACAATAATAGTAATAATGGTTCAAATAATAATGAAAACAACAGGCTACCAAGTACTGGTGGAAGAAATACTTCATTAATTTTCTTAGGTGCAGTATTAGTAATTGGAGTAGGAGTTTTATTTATAAAGAAAGAAAAAGTAAAAAGAGAACAAGATAAATAAAAGTAAAAATTAAAAAGTTATGTTATTCCTAGTTTTAAGATGTAGAAAAATCCTAATGGATAATCTAGTGCAGAATTTTATAAATTATACTTTTTTATTGTAAATACATTTATTGTAAATAATATTAAAATTTAATTGTAATCGTAATCAAAAATGTTTGTGAGGGGGATTAAAAATGAAATTCAAAAAATTATTATCATTAGTTTTAGCTGGAGCAATGGCTTTTTCGATTGGATGTTCTAGTGGTGGAGAGCAAGCAGAAGGTGAAGGGAGTGGAGATAAGAAAATCGTTGTAGGTTATGCGCAATTAGGGGCAGAAAGTGAATGGAGAACAGCATGCACTAACTCTATTAAGGAATAAGCAGAGAAAAGGGGAATAGAATTAAAATTCTCTGATGCACAACAAAAGCAAGAAAATCAAATTAAGGCAATTCGTTCTTTTATAGCACAAGGAGTAGACGTTATAGGGGTATCACCAGTTGTTGAATCCGGATGGGAGACTGTATTTAAAGAAGTTAAGGATGCGGGAATTCCATTAGTACTAGTTGATAGAAAAGCTGATGTTTCAGAAGACCTTTATACTTCTTATTTGGGTTCAGACTTTGTAGAAGAAGGAAGAAAGGCAGCTGATGAACTTGCTAAATTAATAAATTCAAAGGGGAACATAGTTGAGCTTCAAGGAACTGTTGGATCTTCAGCAGCTGTTGGAAGACAAGAAGGTTTTCTAGAAAGATTAAATGAGAAATATCCTGATATTAAGATTATTAAATCTCAAACTGGCGATTTTACAAGAGCTAAGGGTAAAGAAGTTATGGAAGCTTTCTTAAAATCTGATGGTGAAAATATCGCTGCTTTATTTTCACATAATGATGATATGGCAATTGGAGCTATCCAAGCTATAGAGGAATATGGTAAGAAGCCAGGTGAAGATATAAAGATTGTTTCTGTTGATGCAGTAAAAGGTGCTTTTGAAGCTATGGTAGCTGGAAAATTAAATGTTACAGTTGAATGTAACCCACTACTTGGACCACAATTCTTTGATGTATGTGAAGATATAGTTGCTGGTAATGATGTTGCTAAGTATATTCCATCAGAAGAAGGTGTATTTAGACAAGATACAGCAGCTCAAGATCTTCCAAATAGAAAGTATTAAAATAGATTAGTTTTCTTTAATTTAATATGAGCTGTTGCGTAGACTAATTTATCCCTGTAACAGCTTATATTAAATCTAAAAAAGGAGATGTAGTAATGAAAGAAAAAGATGTATTACTTAAAATTAAAAATATAAGTATAGAGTTTCCAGGGGTAAAAGCATTAGATAAAGTTGATTTTAATTTAAGAAGTGGAGAGATACATGCGTTAATGGGAGAGAATGGTGCAGGAAAATCTACTTTGATTAAGGTATTAACAGGAGTTGAAAAGCTAGATAGTGGAGATATTGTTTTTTTAGGAAATAAAATAAATCCCAAATCAACATACGAAGCTCAAGAGCTTGGGATAAGCACAGTATATCAAGAAGTAAACTTATGTAATAACATATCAGTAGCAGAAAATATCTTTATCGGAAGAGAGCCTATGAAGTTTGGTATGATTAACTGGAAGGAAATGAATAGAAGGGCAGTTATTGCAATGAAAAAGTTGAGTATTGATATTGATGTAACGAAGAGTTTAGATAATTATTCTCTTGCTATTCAACAGATGGTTGCAATTGCAAGAGCAGTTGATATTGAATCTAAGATATTAATTTTAGATGAACCGACAGCCAGCTTAGATGAAAAAGAAGTTGAAAAGTTATTTAAAATAATGAGAAATTTGAAAGATCAAGGTATAGGAATAATATTTGTCACACATTTTTTAGATCAAGTATATGAAATTACAGATAATATTACAGTCTTAAGGAATGGAAAATTAGTTGGAGAGTATAAAACTAGTGAATTGTCAAAGGTTCAATTAGTAGCGAAAATGATTGGAAAAGATTATAGCGAGATAAATTCTAATCTCAAGTCCAGTGAGAGTATAAATATTGAAAATGAAAGGGAAATTTTATTGGAGGCAATAAAATTAGGAAAAAGAAATGTTCTAAAGTCATTTGACACAGTTATTTATAAAGGAGAAGTGCTTGGATTAGCTGGTTTATTAGGTTCAGGTAGAACTGAACTTGTTAATTTATTATTTGGAATAGAAAAAGCTGATACAGGAGATATAATTATTAATAATAAAAAGAAAAAAATAGGTAATCCTTTAGAGGCAATGAAAAATGAGATTGCATATTGTCCTGAAGATAGAAAAAGAGAGGGGATTATACCTAATTTATCTATAAGGGAAAATATTATCCTAGCATTACAAGTGAAACAAGGATGGTTTAAATATATTCCAATTAAGGAGCAAGAGAAGGTTGCAGAAGAATATATTAAGCTTTTAGATATTAAGACTCCATCATCAGAAAAACTTGTAAGGGAGTTAAGTGGAGGGAATCAGCAAAAGGTTATTTTAGCAAGATGGTTATTAACAAAGCCAAAGCTTTTAATTCTAGATGAACCTACAAGGGGAATAGATATTGGGACAAAAGCAGAAATTCAAAAGGTGGTATTAGATTTATCAGCGCAAGGTATTTCAGTAATATTCATATCTTCAGAGCTAGATGAAATGATTAGAACTTGTAGCAGATTAATAGTTTTAAGAGATAGGCATAAAATTGAAGAATTAGTAGGTAAGGATTTAGATACTAATGTCATCATGAATACTATAGCAGGAGGTAATTAATATGAATGCATTAAATAAGTTAAGAAAACATCAAGTATTTTGGCCTCTTGTGGCGCTTTTTTCAGTTTTGTTATTCAATTTATTTTTTACTCCAGGTTTTTTCAAAATAGAAATGAAAGATGGTCATTTATTTGGTAGTTTAATAGATATTATTAATAGAGGAGCTCCTCTTATGATTTTATCTATAGGGTTAACTCTTGTAATAGCGACTGCTGGTACAGATATTTCAGTTGGATCTGTAATTGCAATAACAGCAGCTGTAGTTGCAAGTTTAATTGGTGGAGAAATGAATTTTGTAGATGGAGTTCAAGAGTATGTTAGTTTAGTTCCTATGCCTTTAGTAATTATAATTGGACTAGTATTAGCTTCGATTCTTGGTTTCTGGAATGGAATATTGATAGGAAAAATAGGAATTCAACCAATTATTGCAACTATGATATTGATGGTTGCAGGTAGGGGAATAGCCCAACTTATAACAAAGGCTCAAATTCTTACAATTTATTATAAACCATACTTCTTTTTTGGAGGAGGATATTTATTTGGATTACCATTTTCAATTTATATAGTAGCTGCTTGTCTTTTAATTATTATGCTACTTGTTAAGAAAACAGCATTTGGACTTTTTGTAGAATCTTCAGGATCTAACCCTACAGCAAGTAAATATGTTGGAATTAAAGTTGATTGGATAAAGGTTTTTGTTTATACAATATCAGGCTTATGCGCAGGTATTGCAGCGATATTATTAAGTTCTAATATTAAATGTGCTGATGCCAATAATTTAGGCTTATATATAGAGCTTGACGCAATTTTAGCTGTTGCTATTGGAGGAAACTCTATGTCAGGAGGTAAGTTTTCTATTCCTTGTAGTATAATTGGAGCTTTGATTATTCAAAGTCTAACAACTACAATCTACTCTTTTGGTGTTCCACCTGAAGTAACTTTAGTTGTAAAAGCTTTAGTTGTAATAACTATTTGTTTACTACAATCTGAAGAATTTAGGGCTA
>JAHAIU010000148.1 GCA_018372555.1 Clostridium sp. | reverse complement strand
ATACATCTCACCACTTTCTATTCATATAAATTATCTTCTATTATTTTATTTGCAAGAATACCTATATTAACTTCTCTAACATCCATATAAACATCTATAATTCTATCTACAAGAGTAACCTCAACATACTCAACTTGCTTTCCATCTTCATCTTTGTAAGTTATTATATCATAAGTTATTATATCTTCTTTAAGTTGCTTCTTAGAAATCATCTAATTTTCCTCCTTAAGTCTATTCAATTTATTTTAGCAAAAACTTCAGATTATGTCTATTTATCTCTTAGTCTATATAATTTATCTTCTTAAACTAAAATAGATAGGTATTATGAACTGCCCCCTGTCTACTTAACAGAGAGCATATCATAATACCTATCTATTCTTAACTTTATTGACTAATTCCTCATAAACAGTAGAGGGCAATATTCCCGCCTTACCATTTCCATAAAAAGCAACATCATCTATAGCAAGCCATCTACTTTTTTGTCCATATTTAAAATTCAAAATACAATTTGCACCTAGTAACTTTGCTTTATTTGCCATATCACTTTTTACATCATTTAAATTCTTTAATTGAGCTCCAATTTTGAAACTTAAGTCTGAATTAACTTCTCCTACAATATTTGCATTGGAGTTATTTCCTTCTATAAATACTATATCATTATATACAGTAGTATAAGCCATTAGTCTTCTTCCCTTTCCATAATTGCAATAAACTCCTGTCTACTTCCAGCAAAGGAAGCAATATCTGCAGTAGCTGCAGCCTTTAACTCCCATCCCTGATCTGCATATGCATTTAGTGCATCTTCTAATTTTTGAGGATCAAACTTTCCTGAAAACCACTTATCTTTTTGACTAAGAACCTTATATCTCTTCATCTTATCCCTCCACATATACTTGAATAATTTGTCTATTAATTATATTAAGTTTATTTAAATATATTACTTCTACATCATAAAAAATAGCTATACTCTCCAATATAGACTTATAAAATAAAAAAACTGATAAAACCCTTAAATGAGTTTTATCAGTTAATTCTGTAATTTTAAAAAATCACTTTTCCCTTATTAATTTTTATTATTAACTATTTATTATAGACTACCTACTATAGTTCATTAACTTATTCTTTTACATAATCTCTTAACTTAAAGCTTCCTAAAGTAAAGAATGCTAAAGACATTAATACAATTACTATTATTGAAATAAATATAGATTCACCATTTATTATTTTACCAAGCCATGAAAATGGTGATATTACACTTAAATATCCTATTGCCTTTGGTACATTAGAGAACTCATCTAAATTAGTTCCAAGAATTCCAACTGCAAAGGCTAATAAACCAAATATTACAACTGCCAAGCTTGCTAGAGTTTGGTTCTTAACCCATCTTGTTACTGTCATTATAATAGCCGTAGTTATTAAACTACATAAGGTTATAGCAAGAATCCCTAAACCTAAATTAAATCTCTCTATTTTAAACATCATAATAGCTACAATTAAACTTAAAGAGCTTATTACAGCTTGTATTATAAAGCTTGATATATATAATGAGCCTAGTATTTGCCTATCTTTATTCCCTGTTGATATTACCCTTTTTAATACTTTTTGTGCTTTAAGCTTTAGTATATCTTCTGTTATTATAGTAGCACCTATCATCATAAAATAGCATATCATTATTACTGCCATATAGTAGTCATTACTATCTTTTTCATAACTTTCTACTATTACTGAGTCTATAGAATTTGTACTTAAACCTGAGTTTATACTTTCTTCTAATAGGTTGTTAACATAATTATTTATTATATCTTCTGCTATTATTGAACCCATTCCTGTTTCTACTACATAGTTCTCAATTTTAGGTGTTTTACCTAAATCTATATTTTTATCAAAATCTTCATTTAACACATACACCATAGCTAATTTTTTATCCCTTAAATCGTTATAGCTATCTTCTACAGTTCCTTCAAGATTTTCTATATCATACTTTTCTTCTAATTCTTGTATTAGATTTTTAGAGTATTTTCCAGATGTATTATCTATTATTCCTATTTTACCTAAGGATGAGCCTTCTGCTCCAGTTCCAACAACTCCAAATAGCACAACCATAGGGAAAAGAAATGTCATTAATAGCATTGCTGGATTTTTTATTGTCCTTTTTATATTTATTATTGTAAGTGTTATTAATCGCATTTTTTACCCCCCTTTGATAAAGCTATTTTTCTTGATATAACCATTTTTATAGTTGCAAGTACTAATAATCCTATTGGAATTAATATAACTAAAGATAAATCACTAATATTGCTACTTATGCTTCCTTCTAAATTATATATATTAAGAAGCTTCGATATATAGTGAGTTGGTGCTAGTACCTTTAATGCATTTCCTTCACCTGTGAAAGCTTCCATTCCTATTATAGGTAAGCTGAATATTAATGCTCCTATTAACTTTCCATATTTAGCTCCAAAGAATGTCAATACAGATTTGCTAATGCCTACTATCATTAGTGCTGATGCTAGTAATAATACTATTAATGGTATTAGAGGTCCTGTAAAACTAATTCCTACAATTCTAAAGAAGAATATATATGCTCCTATAATTATCAGTGAGTAAATAAAAGATACAAATGTATCATAATAGAAAAACTCAATCTTACTAATTGGTGTTGAAATAATTCTCCTATCTACATTCATACTAATATCTGTATAACTAGCTTGTATTTGAGAAAATATAAGCATACTAATTACAAAGCCAATCATTGATGCTGCCATTACTTCATAACTATTTGATGTTTTACTTTTATTTATATTTGTAGTTTCAACTATAGTATTCTTTGATATTTCTTCTAAGGATTCATTAGATCCTCCTGCTATACTTACATAAAGATTTTTATGATACTTATCTAATATTATCTTTAAAGTATTTGTTGAACTATTAAAGCCATCTTCTAATTTATTGATTTTTATTTCATTTTTTTGTAAAGATATTAAACTTTCCTCATAGCCTTTTGGAATAGTTATTTCTAATACAGGTTTTTCATCATTTATCTCTACTAGTTCCTTCATATCTTCACTTTTTAATAAATCAACTAAAGCTTTAGACATATTACTATTATCATTATCAATAATTTTTACTTTTACATCATTTAATTTTAAAGGATTCTCATGTAGGCTATTTTGAAGAAACCCCATAAATCCAGCTAATAATATTGGAAATAATACAAAATATAATATTGTTACTACTCCAGTTGAAACCATCCCTTTTAAAGTAGTCTTTGTATAATACAGTAACTTCATAAAATTCACCCCTAATCCCTTAATGTCTTTCCTGTTAATGCCAAGAATACATCCTCAAGCTTTGCTTCTTCATAGCTTATCTTTTTAATATTTATCTTATTTTCTTCTAAAGTTAATAAAACATTATTTAGCTTAAATTTGGAATCTATAGTTAATATAATACTATCTTGATTTTCCTTAACATTTAGTATTCCACTTATCTTACTTATATTTAAGATTAATTCAGCAGTTATTCCACTAGCTTCTATAATAACCTTATTATTTGGGAAAACAGATGATTTAATTTCTTCTTTACTTCCATAAGCTATTTCTCTTCCTAAATCAACTATAAATACTCTTTTACATAGTTCTTCAACCTCTTCCATGTAGTGAGATGTATAAATAACTGTTGTTCCCCATTCCTTGCAAATATTTTTCGTAAAATTAAATATATGATTTCTTGATTGAGGATCTACACCAACTGTTGGTTCATCCATAATTAATACTTTTGGATGATGCATAATTGCTGCAGCTATATTTAATCTTCTTTTCATACCACCTGAAAACTTTTTAACTTTTTCCTTTTTCTTATCTGAAAGGCCTGTAACTTCTAAAGCTTCCTTAATTCTTTCTTTTAACTCTTTTCCTTTTAAGCCATAAAAAGCTCCAAAAAATTCTAAATTATCATAGGCTGTAAGTTCTTCTAATAATGAAATGTCTTGAGGCACATACCCTATACATTCTTTTGCTTTAATTGATTCCTTTAAAATATCATAACCACAGATTTTTACTGTCCCACTATCTGGCTCTAATAAACTTGTCATTATATTTATTAAAGTTGATTTTCCAGCACCATTAGGTCCTATAAAGCCAAATATCTCACCTTTTTCAACTTCATAACTAACATTGTCTAGAACTAACTTATCATTAAATCTTTTTGTTACATTTTTAATTTCTATTATACTCATAATAAAATTCCCCCTAAGCGTATCTCTTAATTCTATAATAAGATAAGCCTTAGGGGGATACCACTACTTGAAGTCACTTAATAAATGACTTAAGTCACTATTCCATTTTTAAAAGCAAAAATTGCAATTTGTGTCCTGTCTCGTAAGTTTGATTTTGCTAATATATTAGTTATATTATTCTTTATAGTTCCTTCTGATAAGTATATTTTTTCAGAGATTTCTTTATTAGTTAACCCTTCAGCTATAAGTTTAATAATTTTAAGTTCCTTTTCTGAAAAATTATATTTTTCTAATTCCTTAGTATTTAATCCTTCTTTTTCACCACTTAGCATCTTATCTGCAACTTCTGGATGCACTACCATATTTCCCATATAAGCAGCTTTTACTCCTTCGTATATTACATGATGAGAGCTGTCTTTTAACATATATCCAAAAGCCCCATAATTTAATGCTGACTTTATATATTCTTTATCATTAAATGTAGTTAGAATTATTACCTTAATTTTAGTGAATTGCTCTTTTATAAGTCTTGTACCCATCACCCCATCACAATCCTTCATTCTTATATCCATAAGAACTATATCTATATCTTGACTTTTACATACCTCAAGGGCCTTATATCCATTTTCTGCAGTTGCCACAACTTCAATATCATCAAAGGTAGATAACATAAGCTTTAACCCTTCTCTTATTAAATTTTCATCATCTACAATTAATATTTTAATTTTCTCCACTTACATCTCCCTTTCTCTAGGAATTACTAATTTAATAAAAAAGCCTTCCCCTAAGGCTGATTTTATATCTACTGTTCCACCTATTTCATAGGCTCTTTCTTTAATATTCTTAAGTCCAAAGCCACTTTCTTTTAAGGAGTCAGTTCCAACACCATTATCCTTAAAAGAAATCACAAAATCTTCTTCTGTAAAGTTCATAATTACTTTTACCTTAGTGGCTTTTCCGTGTTTTAATGAATTAGATAAAATTTCTTGAGTTATTCTATGTAGATGAGTATCTTGCTTTGGAGATAAAGCCCAGGTCCCCTTAGATATAATTACATCTACATCTATTCCAGACATCTTTTTAAAATTCTTACATACTTCTTGAATTCTAATAACCCCTCTATATGTATTGTATTCTTCTGATTTAAGCTCTTTTACTGCCTTCTTAACATCTTGGAAGCTTTCATTTATAAAGTTTCTTAAATTCTTTAACATATCCTTTAGGATACTTCCTTCTTTATCAGCTAAGGCTTCCATTGCAGATAGCTGAATCATCGCTGTAGATAAAGCATGTCCAACACTATCATGTATTTCCCTTGATATCCTATTTCTTTCTTTTAAAACTGTTAGTTCTTCTATAGAAGATAAACATTCCTCTAAATTATTATTAGCCTCTCTTAGGTTTTCTTCTGATATTCTAAGCTTATCGTATAATCTTTGAGCTTCTTTTTTAGTATCATAAAGTCTTGAAATATAACTTAAAAGAATTGAAAAAATTATAATTACTATTAAATTTATAATTCCACTTTCTATACTCCCATTTAAATATGATGAAGTTGAAATAATTAGTATAACTACAGCTAAGATGCTCTTTATCTTTATATCCTTTATTGAAAATACATCTATAGTAACGCCTATCAAATAAAAGAGAATATTTCCACCAAAATTTAAATGAGCAAAGACTATTGAAACTAATTCTATTACCATTGATAAAACAATAGACTTTTCTTTTTTAAAGAAAAATATCCTAAGGTTATTATTTATTATGAAGGCTAATAAAAACACAATACTAGCTATATTTGTGCTTTTACCTTTAATTAAAACATCAGCAATTAATATTATAATTGATAAATACCTTATTAATAAAAGTTCATTACTTTTTCTCATAATTTTCTCCAGACTCTAATTCTTCTTTTTATATACTAAATATATACCAAGACAAACTAATAATAAAGCAATTAGTATTTTTATATCAAAAATATTCTCCTTTAGTACTATTGCAGATAGTATTGTCCCAAAAACAGGAATCAAAAAATTAAATACTGAAATTACTCCAACCTTATTACACTTAAGTAATTGTGACCATAAAGCAAAGGCCACTGAGGATAATAAAGCCATATAAATTAATAAGGAAGTAGCTGCAAAAGTGAAATTTCTAAGGCTTCCTCCTAATACATATCCTATTATTATTAGAACTAAGCCACCAATTGATAGTTGATATGCTGTTAAAAGATAGGCATCTTTATTTTGACTGATTTTCTTACTGTAAATTGATGAAATGGAAAGCATAAAGGCAGCAAGCATTATAAAGCCTTCTCCCCTAAAACTTATTCCTCCTTCTAAAACTGAAGAGGTTCCAAGATTCACAATTATAACTCCTAAAAAACCAACTACACAACCTATAACTTTATTAAAATTAAGTCTGTCATTTTTATAAATAAAGTGAGCTAGAATAATGCTAAAAAATGTTCCTGTTCCATTTATAATAGATCCTCTTACTCCAGTAGTGTAAGTCATTCCTAAATAAAAGAATATATATTGTAAGGTAGTTTGGCCAAGACCTAATATTGTTATTTCCTTTATATCTTTTAAATTTAAATTGAAAATACTTTCCTTCATAGCTAGTTTTATAATTAATATAAAAACTCCAGCTAGGAAAAACCTATATCCTGCAAAAATAAGCTTTGTACCAACATCATTGCTTGCTATATCAAATAATTCATATCCAACCTTAATTGCTGGGAATGCGCTTCCCCATAAAAATGTACATATTATTGCAATTACTATTATATTTATTCTATTAGTAAAAAATTTTGTTTTATCCAAATTTCTTCATCCTTTCAGT
>JAHAIU010000147.1 GCA_018372555.1 Clostridium sp. | reverse complement strand
AAAATATTTAAATAAAAAACTAAAATCCGATCTATTATATTGAATTTTATAGGTTCTATTTTTTGTGATATAAAGTATATTAAAATACAAGCCACAATCATAGATAACATACTAGCTAATCCAGCACCTACTATACTATACTTAGGAATAAAATACATATTTAAAATAGAATTAAGTATTGCTGATGTAAAAGTTCCAATAGCTATATACTTAACTCCCTTTTTATTATAAAAAAGTGGATTAACAAAGAAATAGTATATTCCATTAAATACAAATGCAAAACTTAATAATGGTATAGCCTTCCAAGCTTCATCATATCCATTTTTAGGTAATATTTTTATGACCTCTGGTCCAAAAAGTGACATCCCCATTGCTAAAATACAATAAAAAATAGTTATAACCTCTGACATTTTAACAATTTCTGCTTCGTTCTTTTCTTTATCTTTCATTCTTTCGAAGAACCAAGGAACATAAGCTTGATTAACAGCAGCTGCAAGGACATTAATAATATTGGCAAACTGAGATCCCAGTCCATAAACACCCGCTACATCTGTTCCAACTTGGTTGTTTAAAAACAACCTATCTATCATAGAAATTGCCCATCCTGATAAACTATGTGGAAGTAATGGTAATGAATATTTTAACGCCTTTTTTAAATAATATTTTTTTATAGTAACCTTAATTGTAGGTATAAACTTATAAATTGTATAAATAAAAAATATAAAATCAGTTAATGCTAAAGCTGATATTATCCCTAATGCCCCAAACCTAAATACAACTACAAAAAGTATTGTTAAGGACAAATTAGTTAAAAAGTATATAAAATTGTTAGATCCATATCTTCTACTTTCTTCTTTTGCTTGTAAGGTACTTTGAAATACTGTATATATTGGATTTAAAGCAATAGAAACCATTCCAATTGCCATATATGGGAAAAATGGTATTCCCTTAAGAATAGGAACTAATAATACATTCCTTAAAAGAAAAAATATTATTGTTAACACTAAACTATTTAATATTATAAAGGTAATGCACGTCCCCCAAAACTCTTTTAGCTTATCTTCATCCTCTTTATAATCTACATAAAATCGAACAATTGCTGAGTTCAAAGCTAATGTATATAATATTCCAAGAAAAGATACTACGGCTGTAGTTGAAGTAACTATTCCGTTTTCAGTAGGAGTTAGTACAGTCATATAAACTGGTATTAATATAAATCCTATACATTTTTGTAGTACCTGAACTATTGCATAAATACCTGAGTTTTTTAAAAGCCTCTTACTACTTGACATATTTCTACCTTTGTTGAGATACTCTCAAATCCTTCTCTTTTATTATCTTTATACCATTATATTTCATCATAATAATTCCTTCTTCATAATTCCCTATGCATTCTTCCAAGATATTACCCTTAATATTTTCTATTATCATCTTTATAAAGTTGACTCCGGAATTATAAGCATGAGGATATCCTCCTCCGAACCTAGGATTAATTTCATTTATATATAATTTACCATTCTTATCTTCAAAAATATCTACATCTATAGGACCTTTAAATTTTAACTTTTGAAGTTTAAGTATTAAATTTATTATCTCTTCTCTGTAAACTGATACAGATTTATCAGTTTCTCCAGCTCTCATATTAAGCTTTTCTTTAATAAACAAAGATTTAATTTTACCGTCTATAAAATCAAAATAAACGTCAACTCCAAATTCTCTTTCTTTAACGTAAGGTTGGAATATATAATTTTCTTTCTCTTTATAGCTTAATAAATCTTCATAATTAGATATACTTCCTATACCTATACTTCCACTTCCTTCTCTTTTCTTTGCAAATATAGGAAATTTCACATCATTATTATCTAAGGCTACCTTAATGTCATCGTATCCATTATAAGTTCTTATTACAGGAAGACTTTCCTTTAATGTTTCAGCAAAATTATATTTATCAAAAGTAAATATAATTTCTTCATAATTTGAAAGTATTGGTAATATTCCATTTTTAATAAATTTATCTTTATTCTTTGCAAGTAAAACTAATTCTGGATCAATTAAAGTTATTATTGCCTTTATTGAATTATCTTTACATATTTTTATTACTGAATCAATATATTTATCCAAGTCATTGAAATCTTTTTCTACAACAAAAGATTCATCACCTTCATATAAACCTGGTGCATAAGGACTCATATCTACAGTAAATACTTTTCCGCCTTCCTTGTGTATCTCAGCTTTAAAATACTGTACAATATCAACCCTTCTTCCAGGACTTAATATCATTATATTCATTAACAACACCTCATAAATACTATTCTAATATTGAATTTGCAATGTATTCATCTACACTCCATGGTTTTCTTGCTATTATTATTTCATCCTCACGTTCTACATAAATGGCAGGATAATATTGTATAAATAAAGGACTAAGAGCCATAGAATAAGCCCCAGTATTATAGAACATTACATAATCTCCAATGCTTAATTCTTTACCATTTTCACAAAATGCCATTCTATCCTTCTCAATACAAGTAAATCCAGAAACTATTTGATTCGATATTATTCTATTGCTTAAAGAATTAGTTTCATAATAAAAATTTATTCCATGCATTTGAGGATCTATATGTATTAAACTTCCATCAGTAGAAACTATTCTTTTCTCTGCTACATCTTTTTTATCAATAACTTTACATAAATACTTAAATGGAGATGCTACTAATGCTGCTCCCGGCTCTAAAATTAATGATACTTTATTTTTATCAAAAACTTTCTCAAGATTACTGCAAATAACCTCAGCATATTCTTCAAATGTAGGAGCACCAGGTTTATCTCCAAAAATACATCCACCAATATCAATATATTTTATGTCATTTAATATTTCTCTTGATATATTTACCATCTCTTCAGTTATTGCCTTAAATATATTTAAACTCTTAGTTTTGGTACTGTGATGACCATGAATTCCAACAACTTTTACATAATCTAATTCCTCTAAAATATCTAAGGCCTTCTTAAAGGATCCATTTTCAATATTAAAGCCAAATCTTCCTGGCTCTTTTCCCATAATAGTTTCATTAGGACACTTTTTTTCTAAATCAAAGTTTATTCTAATTCCAACTTCCCATTTCCTTTTTATCTTAGGTTTATTTTCTTTAAGCCACTCTATTTCATGGAAGGAATCAAGATTTACGATCCCTCCATCTTCTAGAATTTCTCTTATTGCCTCATAACCTTTATAAGGTCCATTAATTATAACCTCAGATGGTCTGTAGCCTAATCTTAGTGCTAATCTATATTCAGGCTCAGAAACTACTTCTGCATAAGCTCCTTTTTTCTTCATAAAATTTAATATCCATGGCAAGGAATTAGTTTTATAAGAGTAACCTACCTTAAAATTTCCCCATCTTTTTTTAAATTCTTTTTCTAAACTATCATAATTATTACCTAACTTACTTTCATCTAAAATATAGCAAGGCGTATCTAATTTCTTATAACCTTCTTTTAAATATAGTTCTCTCATGCTATACTAAATCCTCCCAAAGAATAAGTTCATCTTTTTTCAAATTTCTCTTCAATTTTCTTCCTACTATAGCATCAGAAAGTTCAGGTTTTATTCCATATCCTGGTCTTTTATACATAAGCATATCTTTTGAAATAACTGTTCCTTCCTTTAGTTCTTCTTTTGCTACTATGCTACGTCTTACATCCTTCATTATTAATACTTCTCTTTTCGTAGGCTTTTTAATACCATCACCTAATAATTTTTCTGTATCTCTTATAGCTTTCACGTATGATTTAAATTCCACTGGTGACATAGAAGCTTTATGATCTGGTCCTTTCATATCCTTATCTAATGTTATATGTTTTTCAATAAATTCAGCACCTAAAGCTACTGCTGCTACTGCTGCTTCATTTCCTAATGTATGATCTGAAAGCCCCGTAGGAACTTTAAAAGCTTCTCTCATAGTCACCATAGCTCTTAAATTCACATCTTCTACTGCAGTTGGATAATCCGTTGTACATTGCATAATCTTAATATTTTTATTACCTGTTTCCATTAATATATTAACTGCTTTCTCAACTTCACCTAATGTACTCATTCCCGTAGATATTATTATCTCTTTTCCAGTATTACCTATCTCTTTTAGATATTCAATATTTGATACTTCTGTTGAACCGATTTTAATTAAAGGTACATTTAGACTTACTAAAAAATTAAGACTTTCAGTTCCATCTGGTGTAGAAATAAAGTCTATATTTTTTTCTTTACAATAGGATTGTAAAACTCTAAATTCTTCAAAAGGAAGTTCTAACTTTCTAATCATATCTAACTGAGACTCTTGAACTGGCATATTTTCCATCTGATACTTTGCCTTTTCAGCATAAGCTCCTGTACTTTCTTCTGCTTTAAAAGTCTGAAATTTTATAGCATCAGCCCCACAGTCTGCTGCCATATCAACTAATTTTTTCGCAAGCTCTAAACTACCATTATGATTTACTCCTGCTTCAGCTATTATATAAACTGCCATATTAATCACTCCATACTAATTTTTTCTTTAATAACTTTTCACCTAGTTCGATTGTTTTTAAAACTTTTACAATTTCTTCACTAGTATTTCCTTCACCATATAGACTTTCAATTTGTTTAACTTTTTCTTTAAAATCTTTTGATAAAGCTTTTTCTATAGCATTATAGATATTTTCACAACTATAGTCTGTTGAAATAATATTTTCAGCCATTAATCTTCCTTTTTGCCTATTTCCAATATTAACAACAGGCTTTTTTAAAAAAGGTGCTTCAATTAAAGCACTTGAAGAATTTCCAACTATAGCTCCACATAGTTTCATTGTACTTAAATATCTTAGGCTTCCTAAACTTTGAAATAAATGAACATTTTTATTCTTTTTTGCAAAGTCATCTAAAGCTTTTATAATCTTATCTCCACCATTATCTGAATTCGGATAAGTTATTATCATAGGTTTATCTATTTTATCTAAAGCTTCTATTACATTCTTAATTTGATTCTCAACATCATCTATTTCTAAAGTAACAGGATGATATGTAACTAAAAGCGTATTTTCATCAACAATTATCCCTAAACTTTCACTTAATTCTTCAGAATTCATTAATTTAGTAAGTTTTATGTTTTCTATTCCAGAATCTCCAACGTTAAAGACTCTCCAAGATTCTTCACCCATTTTCCTAATATTTTCAGCATAACACTCAACACCTGGAAAATGAATATGTGCCATCTTTGTTATAGCGTGCCTTATTTGTTCATCCATAGCACCTTCTGTAATTTCACCACCTGAAATATGTGCTATTGGTATATTCATAGCCATAGCAGTAGTAGCTGCTGCAAAAGCTTCATATCTATCTCCTAATACCATAACTATATCTGGCTTAAGTCTATTAAATGCACCAACGAACTCAGAAATAGCTTCAGATATTTCTCTTGCATTCTTATCTCTACCTGAATAATCTAATAATATAGGACATTCTTCATCAATTTTAAATCCATCTTTTTCAATATCCTCCTTAGTCATTCCAAACTTTGGAGACAAATGCATTCCTGTAACTACTATTTGAAGAGAAAGCTCTTCGTCATTATCTATAGATTTCATAATGTTTTTTAGAAGTCCATACTCTGCACGAGTTCCTGTAACCACTGTTATCTTTCTCATATTCTATTACCAAACTCCTTTAAAATTACTTCTGCTATTTTAAAATCCATTTCTGTATCTATATCTACTGATGCATATTCGTCCATAACATATCCAGTTAAGTTTTCACATTCAAAAGTATTTTCATTTTTTAGTACATTTAACTTTGCAAGATAAATCGCACCGTTCATTCTATAAACTTCCGGTAAATCCTGCCTTCTCGTTATTTTTTTCCCCTCTTCAATAAAATACTCTAGTTTCTCTCCCTTAAAAACATTACTCCAATACGGATTTGACTCTACCTCTGCTACTGATATTATAGAATCAAAGCTACTATTTATTAACTTTTCATATGCCTCATCTATATGTTTACTAGTTCTTAAAGGAGAAGTACATTGCAATAATACTACGTAATCAGGTATATACCCTTCATTCTCCTCTAAATATTTTAACATATGTAAAATACAATCCATAGTAGGTGAATTATCAGATGCTAATTCACTTGGCCTTAAAAATGGCACTTCCGCACCTAAACTCATTGACACCTCTGCTATCTCAGAATCTTCTGTACTTACCATTACTCTAGATACATACTTTGAGTTTCTCGCAGCATTAATAGTATAACCTATTAATGGAATTCCATTTAATTTCCTTATATTTTTTCTTTTAACTCCCTTTGAACCACCTCTTGCTGGTATTATTGCAAGAACTTCTTTTTTCATAGAATAATTCACCTCTATACATAAATTAAGATATCAATAATTATAACATAAATATGAAAAAGAAAAAGAGTCCACACTCTAAAATAGAGCTTGCACTATATATACTTATAAAATCTTAATCTTTTATTAATACTTTAAATAGCTATTAATAAAAAAACTGACTTCTGCATATATACAGAAGTCAGTTTTAAATTATTAGCTAATAACAATATATTTTCTTATTTAAAAGTACTATCAATTGAATTAGCTAATTGTTGAGCTATTATTTTTTGTACACTTGACTGTGATATCTTACTTATTTCTTCAGGATTAGTAATAAAACCACATTCAACTAATACAGAAGGCATCAATGTATTCTTTACTACATAAAACGCATAATTTTTTGACCCTCTGTTAGTTTGACCAACAGCTTTTGATAAATTATTAACCATAACTTCAGAAAGCTTTTTACTTACTGAAACTTTGTTTGAGTTTGCTGTTCCTGACTCTGGTTTTTCATCTGAATAATAAACTTCAACACCATTAGCAGCTGAAGAAACAATAGAATTATGATGAATACTTACAAATAAGTCTGCCTTTAATGAATTTGCTAAGTTTACTCTCTTTTGTAAGCTAGGTCTTAATTCATCGTATAGCTTGTCCCCAACCTCTCTCGTCATAACAACATTATATCCTCTATTAACAAGTTCTTTTTTAAGTAAATCTGCTACTTGCATATTTAATTCTGTTTCTTCATACTTTTTAC
>JAHAIU010000146.1 GCA_018372555.1 Clostridium sp. | reverse complement strand
TTTCTTACGTTTATATTTTTATGAATTACTACTCCTTGTCCAATTTTCTTATTACTCTACAAGGATTGCCAACAGCTAGTACATTTTCTGGTATATTTTTAGTTACTACACTTCCCGACCCAATAACTGAATTTTTCCCTATTCTTACCCCTGGGTTAATTGTAGTTCCTCCGCCTATCCATACACAATCCCCTATTTCAACTGTATCAGCATATTCTAATCCTTCCATTCTTTCCTTAATAGATAAAGCATGATTTGCAGTAAATATATTTACATTTGGCCCTATCATAACATTATTCCCTATAGTAACTCTTCCACAATCTAATATAGTGCAATTAAAGTTTGCATATGAATTTTCTCCCCAGTGAATATTGTATCCATATGTACATCTAAAAGGCTGCTCAATATAAAACTCTTTAGGAGATTCCCCAAATAAACTCCTTAGTAAATCCATTCTTTTTTCTACTTCTCTTGGGTGCAATGAGTTATATTCAAATATAATTTCACTAGCATTTTGCCTATCATTAAAAAGCTCTTCTCCTAAGGAAACATACCAGTCTCCTCTAATCATTTTTTCCTTTTCTGTCATTATATAATCTCCTCTTAATTTAATTATCTTTTTCTAGTAATAGTTATGTAAAAACTGCATAATATTAATGAAATTAGCATTGGTATAACTGCTAAACCAGGTCCAATTTGTCTTTTTGATAAAATAATATACGATACACCCACTATCGATAAAAGAGCAAAAACTATAGTTAAAACTGCTAATAATTTTTTCATCTTATCACTACTATATACCAAGGTAAATTTCAACCTTATTATACTAATTTTACCAATATGAAATAAAAAAAGAAAGCTATATTAATAACTTTCTTAACTATAAAATATTAAAAATAGTCTTCATAATAGTTTTAATAATAAACCTAAAGAAACTCGCCCTAAAGCGAGTTTCAACTTACATTATACAATATAAATTATTCATTATTCATTTTCTAAGCTTCTTCTATTATTTTCTTAAGCTTATTTTGAAGCAACCAAACCTTCTTTTGCTTTCTATTATAAGCAACCATTTTCTCTTTATTATTTGTACTAGATTCTAATAACTTTGTAGTCTTTTCTTCATACATCTTTAAAGCTTCATTTAAAATTTGAAGTTCTTCTTTATTAAACATAAATACACCTCTTATCTAAAAATAAAGTTTCTTTCATATTATAAAATATCTAATCTTTATTTATAATATTCAAAATCATTCTTTCTCATTATAGTGTATCAAAGTTGACTTTTCAAATTAAAATACGCAGGAATAATTTAATCTTATATATGAAGGGATACTGAAGGAGGAAATTTAGACGAGCTGAATTTCAACAATTTAATATACCTTATCAATTTAATAGATTAATGATTTTAAATTTTTACTGATGAATTACTTGAAAAGATAAATATAATATGTGAAATAATCATATGGCGAAAAATTAGAAGTTCTTGGCGAAGTAAAAGCTACTAGACCTTAGAGTTGTTGGTTTGTCTGAGCGTATGCGAGTTTTACCAAAACTCTTGTTCTAGTAACTTTTGCGAGCCTAGAACTTCTTTTTGTAGCTATTAGATTATGGAGCATATTATATTTATCTTTGCTGTTATCTTCGCATTTTATTAAATTACACTTAGTGCTTGTTCAAAATCTGCAATTATATCATTAATATCTTCTATCCCTATAGATACTCTCATTAAATCTGGAGTTACTCCACTTGCAATTTGTTCTTCTTCAGACAATTGACTGTGAGTAGTTGTTGCCGGATGTAGAAGACAGCTTCTCACATCTCCTAAAGTTACTACTAAAGCAACTAAATTTAGAGCCTTAGTAAATTTCTTAGCAGCTTCTATATCCCCATCTATTCCAAAGGTTAATAATCCACTTGCTCCACCTTTTAGGTATTTCTTAGCTCTATCATATTCTGGACTAGTTTCTAAATAAGGATAGTTAACCCACTTTATTTTAGGATGTTTTTCAAGCCACTTTGCAAGATCTAAAGCATTTTGAGAATGTCTTTCCATTCTTAAATGTAAAGTTTCAAGTCCTAAGTTAGTTAAGTAAGCATTAAATGGACTTTGGCATGCTCCTAAATCTCTACCTAATGTAACTCTTAATTTAGTTATATAAGCTGCCTTTCCAAAAGTCTCAACATATTTTATTCCATGGTAACTTGGATCTGGTTCTGTAAATTCACTAAAATTCCCATTAGCCCAATCGAAGTTTCCTCCATCTACTACTATTCCCCCTACACTTTGAGCGTGTCCATCAGCATATTTTGTAGTTGAATGAATTACAACATTAACTCCATGTTCAAATGGATTGCATAGATATGGAGTTCCTACTGTATTATCAACTAAAAATGGAACTTTTAATTCCTTGGCAACTTCTGAAAATTTATCAAAATCTAATATATTTAACCCTGGATTTCCTATAGTTTCTCCATAAACAGCCTTAGTATTTTCCTTAGCAAGAGCTAAAATTTCTTCTTTACTCGCTTCAGGATCAACAAAGCTTACTTCTATCCCCATCTTTTTTAAATTAACTGTGAATAAGTTAACAGTTCCACCATATAAAGTAGATGCTGTTATAATATGATCCCCAACTTTACAGATATTTAAAATTGCATATAATACAGCTGCTTGTCCTGATGATGTAGCTAAAGCCCCAACTCCACCTTGTAATTTAGCAAACTTCTCTTCTAAAGCAGCTACAGTAGGATTAGAAATTCTACTATATAAATGTCCCTCTGCTTGTAAATTGAAAAGACTTGCTAGATGATCTGGATCATCATATTTATAAGTTGCTGTTTGAAATATTGGTAATACTCTAGGTTCACCAGCCTTTGGTGAATAACCACCTTGAATACAAATCGTTCCCTTTTCCCAATTATTTGACATAATAAAGCCCCCTTTTAATTTTGTATTAAAATATAAAAAATTGTTGATATATATGAATATGCTTATACATCAGTAACTTTAAAATTATCATAAACTTATATATCTACTTATTTACTAAATAAAATAAAAAAAGTTACTTCCATATAAGAAGCAACCTTAACTACTAACTATCCACTATACCACAATATAATGAAAACCTCATTTACCAAGCTATTTAAATAAGCTTGCAGGATTTAGCACCACACTAATATAACTAAATTATATTTAGTAGGTTGCTAGGTTTCACAGGGCCAGTCCCTCCACCATTCTTAATAAAGTCTTTATCTATTTATTTATAATCATATTATACACTAGTTTTTTTCAATTACAACTATTTTTAATAAATTTTATTAATTCTGGAATTTGTTATAATATAATCCACTTTAATATCGTGTTCCTCAGCTTCTATATTATCTACAATTTGTAAGTTATAAGCTAGGACAATCTTATTTCTTTTATCTTTAATATTAGATAAAAATCTATCATAATATCCTCCACCATATCCTATTCTATTACCTTTAAAATCAAAAACAGCCCCTGGAACTATAATTAAATCTATCTTTTCCTTAGCAATAAAATTAAAATCATCTTTAGGCTCTAATATCCCCATAGAGTTTTTTTCTAAATCCTCAAAAGTATTTAATCTTATAGCCCTCATTTCCTTATTAATTTTATAAACCTTAGGTATGTAAACTTCTTTTCCCTCTTCTAAAGCTCTATCAATTATAGGTTTAGTATCTATCTCACTTCCAAAGCTTAAATATATAAAAATATTTTTAGCTTCCTTATATAAGTCTAAATTAATTAGCTTATTAAATATCTCTCTATCCATCTCTTCTTTTGTATTATTATCTATAGAATTTCTCTTGTTTAAAATAATTTTTCTTAAATCTTTCTTTTCTTCTTTATTCATCATTCTTGCCCCTTTATATCATTCACACCTCATCCATTACCAATGAATTCCTCTACTTAGATAATATGTCCAAGTTAAAATTCAAATATTCCGTAGTGGATGGCTACGGTGGTTGTACGTTTCTCTGCATAACTCAACTAAAGGTTCAAAGAACCTAAGTTTCCTAATATACCACCTTGGGCTATTTATGATTTTCATAATGGCTTAAAGGTGTGGTATTGGATATGGTGCTGACAATAATACTATTTTTAGCATTTTTATTAATTTATTATTTTATACCTCTATTTATATTTACTATATCTCTTAATATTGAAGCTGCTGCATTTACAGTTCCAGAAGCTCCTCCAATTATGCTAATATCACCTAAGGTATCTGTTGAATAATTCACACCTTTATTTTTATTATCCACAGAATACAGTGAATGTTCATTAGTTATTACTTCTGGTCTTACATATGCAGAGATTTTATTATTCTCATTATATACTTTTCCAATCAACTTAATCTTATTACCTCTAGCTTTTTCTTCTAGAATCTCTTCTTTCTTTACTTTATCTATTCCTTCAATACTTATATCTTTAAGAGATAAATTAGCATTCATTAATACATTAGCTAATATTAATATTTTAGAAGCTGTATCATACCCCTCTACATCTAACTTATAATTAGCTTCTGCGATACCTAGAGAAATTGCCTTATTTAATGCATCTATGTATTCAACTTCACTTTCATACATCTCTGATAAAATATAATTACTAGTTCCATTTAGTACACCTTCAATAGAAATTATTTCAGATCCAGCCATATCATAATTTCCTACATTTATTGAAGGTAGAGCTCCTCCTGTGGTACATCCAATTCCAAGCGCTAGTCCACCTTTGTCTGCTATAGATTTCAACTTCTTATACTCTAATAATATAGGTCCCTTATTCCCTGTAACTACATTTATATTATTTTCTAAGGCTAGTCTAATATGAGTTAATCCAGGCTCCCCAGTTTCTATATTAGTACTTGTAAGTTCAACTAAAGTATCTACATCTTTATTTTCTATTATTTTATGTATATCTATATCTTCTTTAAAGTCAGATTCTACTAAGCTATAATTCTTATCCACTATTTCCTTAAGATTTATTCCATCTTTATTATAAATTCCACCATTACTTTTAATTATATATTTTATTTTTATATCTAAGCCCCTTTTCTTTAAGCTATCTTCCTTATCTAATAAAAGCTTTATAAAAGCTTTACTTACGCCTCCAAAGCCAATTATCCCTATATCCATAATTTTGCTCCCTTAATCCTATAAAAGTAGTTCTAAATCAAACTCAATATAATTTTCTTTCTTCTAATGCTATTTTTAACAAACTAAAAAATCTTCTAAGTAAGTTAATTATATCAGAGTTTACGTTGTTCACACAAAGATATGGATTCCTATACATATCCTGAATAAATTAATTAATAAGATTTTTTCTATTTTCAATTATTCAATTTGGCATAATTACTCTTAAAATTAATTTTAAAATATCTATTGACTTAAAGTTAACTACAAGTAGTATTCTTTATTTGTAAGAAAGAACCAATGTAAATAGGGGGTGTAATTTATGACTATAACAGAAGTAAGTAAAATGTTTAATATTTCAGCTGATACCTTAAGATATTATGAAAGAATAGGATTAATTCCAGCTGTTAATCGTACTCCTGGTGGAATTAGAAATTATACAGAAGAAGATTGTAAATGGATTGAATATGCTAAATGTATGCGTAATTCTGGAGTTCAAGTTGAAGCCTTAATAGAATATGTTGAGTTATTCCAAAAGGGTGATTCAACTACTGCTGCTAGAAAGCAAATTCTAATTGACCAAAGGGATATCCTACTTGAGAAAACTTTAGAAATTCAAAAAACTTTAGAACGCTTAAACTCAAAAATAGAACGATATGAGGAAACACTATTAAAAGCAGAAAATAATTTAATTATTAATTAAATTGTATATATTAAAATAAAGCTTCCAAACTAATATATCTTAATTAAAACTTACTTTGTTTTAAATTAAGCAATATTATTTGAAAGCTTTATATTTTGGGAAAACTTTATGTTTTACTTGAAACTTCAGTACTAAATATCCATTCCTTTTCTTTTATATCTCTTCCCTTAATAGTAACATTATTCCCATTAACCTCAATATAAACGCCTTTAATGTAATTTCTATCTCGTATAAATCCATCTTCAGTACCTGAATCAGGAAGAATAGTATAATGAACTGCTCCTGTATGAACTACAGTAAATGGCTTGTTTAAAATAACGCTATCTTTAGTTAAATCTCTATGTGTATGAGATGAAAATAGCACTACTTCTGGATAATTGGCTAATATTTCTTTTATTTCTTCACTTTGCTGTACACCAGTCCATGAACTATCTCCAAAATCTAAATGTTGATGTAAAAATACAAATATAGGCTTACCCTTCTCGTATTTTTCTGCTAACTTATCTTTAAACCATTCTATTTGCTCATTAGATATAAATGCTGTTATTGAGTTCATAGTTTCAGAATTTCCATCTTCAGATCCTAATGATATAAAGTGATAATTATTTATCCACTTATCATGATAAACCTTTTCCTCTCCAGCAAAATCTAAATACCTATTTATAAAACCTTGAACTTGCTCTTTCGAGTTGGTTTCTATATTATAATCAAAAAACTCATGATTCCCTATATTCTTAATAATTGTTTTAGGTAATAAATCTTTATTTTTCTCTAAAGTTTTCTCTACAGACTTATATTGTTCATCTAAACCTTGATCTACAACATCACCATTTAGTATTAAAGCATCCATATTAGGATTTATTTTATATAAATCATTAATAGTTTCTTGAAAGTGTTCAATATTTTCATGAACATCTCCAAGGACTGCAAAGGAAAGGTCTGAATTTGACTCAGCTGTTACCGTCTTAATATTTTTAGAAATAAGTCTTGGCTTACTTGCCCATATAATTTCTACTATCGCTAAAAAAATCATTCCAACTATACTAATTATCTTTAATTTTTTCATTATATAACCTCCATTAAAATGACCTCAATTAAACCTTTTATTTAAATATATCTATTAAAAATAATATAATTTTTAATTAATAATCTACATCTATAGTTTTATCTCATTATAAATTAAAAATAATTCTTTAGTAAATTATCTAAATTGAAAGAATCGATCTTTTAATTTAAATATAAGTTATTTAGATAACTTCATATATTAATTATTTTCAACAC
>JAHAIU010000145.1 GCA_018372555.1 Clostridium sp. | reverse complement strand
TCCTTAATTATCTTTAAATCGTGGATAGTATTCTTACTTCCAGGTAATATAATTAAATCTGGTAAACCTATCTCATTTACTTCTTCTACATACCTTAAGTTTATAGCCTTTAATCTACTTAAAGCATTAAAATCTGTAAAATTAGACATAGATGCAAGCTTAATAACAGCTATATCTATTATAGCTTCTTTATTATTGTTTCTATTAAATCTTTCTGTAACACTATCTTCATCTTCTATATCAATATCAAAGTAGGGCATAACCCCTAAAACAGGTATATTTATTATATCTTCTAGCTGCTTCATAGCTGGCTTAAAGCTTTCAATATTTCCTCTAAACTTATTTATTATTACACCTTTTACTCTACTTCTTTCTTTTTCTTCAAGTAACATTATAGTTCCTACTATAGAAGCAAAGACTCCTCCCCTATCTATATCTGCTACCAAGATAACAGGAGAATTACTTGCTTCAGCCATAGACATATTAGCAATATCATTGTCTCTTAAATTAATCTCAGCACAACTTCCAGAACCTTCCAAAACAATTAAATCAAAGTTCTTTCCTTCCTTATAATATATATCCTTAACTACTTCTTTTAACTCCCTATTTAAATCCTTATACTTGTAAGCATCCATATTACATTTAACTCTTCCATTAACTATAACTTGAGTCTTATTGTTACCACTTGGTTTAAGTAATACAGGATTCATCCAAGCTTCTGGCTCTATTTCACAGGCTTCTGCTTGAACTACTTGAGCTCTTCCCATTTCAAGCCCATCTTTAGTTACATAGGAATTTAAAGAAATATTTAAAGCCTTAAAAGGGGCAACTTTTAATCCCTTATTTTTAAAATATCTACAAAAAGCTGTAGCGATTGTACTTTTCCCAACAGATGAAGCAGTTCCAAGCAACATAATACTCTTACTCATTAACTACACCTACAATATCTAAAAATCCATATTTTTCATTTGTTATTATTCCATTTTCCTTGAAATTAATTGGAAAAGCAAAAAGTGGACCATCAAAAGCAAAAGTATGGTATTCACCATTTTCTCCACATGGATCTGATCCTGCTTTAACTATATCCTTTACTACTTCCCTAGTTAATTGCTTTCCTAGAAAATCAGTTGATAAAACATCTAATCTTACATTTTTTATTACTGTTTTAAATCCAGTATCAATAAATTCATAAGTTAAACCTTCTCTTGATTCCTGCCATAGTGGCAATATAGCTTCAATTCCTGCATAATCGCATCTGTCAGTACACCAAGCTCTATGTGCTTCTAAATCTATATCTCCAAAAACACAAGCCTCAGCTCCAAGTTCATCACGTGCTTTTAATAATGCTTTATGAAAGGCATCTTTATATTCTTCTCCTTCACATTTTACTAATAATAAAGGAATATCTAATGATTTTGAAACCATATTTAATAATTCTTCTGGTACTCCATGAAACCATGATCTAAGGACTTTCTTATCAATAGTAATAAGTAATGCTACAGGTTTATGCCCTTTTTGTATCATTCTATATAATGCTAATGTACTATCTTTTCCACAGCTATATGACATTACAAATTTTTTACTCATCTTCATTCCTCCTTTTTACTTCCACTTTTCTAAAGTAGTAACCATAAATTCTTTAATATCTATACCATATACTTCTTCTAAATCTTTGCTATTTAAAACCTCTCTTGTAACTCCAACATTAACTACTTTACCTTCTTTAAGCATTAAAGCTCTTTCTCCAAAATTTTGAACTAAGTTTAAATCATGAAGAACAGCAACTACTATTTTATTATTATCTTTTGCCCATTTTTTCAAGTAATGTAGTATTTCTATTTGATATCTTAAGTCTAAATGATTAGTGGGTTCATCTAGAAGTATTACTTCAGGAGATTGCGCAAAGGCTCTTGCTAGAAAAACCCTTTGTAGTTGTCCCCCTGAAAGCTCACTTATAAGCTTATCTTTAATATCATAAAGCCCTACCATTTCCAAACTATTATGTATTATTTCTTCATCCTCTTTACTTAACTTTGAAAAAACTCCCTTTAAATGCGCATATCTTCCTAAAGCTACAGTATCATAGATGCTATATGGAAATAGTATGTTTGTACTTTGAGTCATTAATGCAACCTTAGTTGCAAGGTCTCTTCTTTTTAAGTCCTTTATATTTTTCCCATCTAAAATAATATCTCCTTTATAAGAAATTAAATTAGATATAGCCTTTAATAATGTACTTTTACCACATCCATTAGGACCTACTATACAAATATTTTCTCCTCTTTTAACATCAAAGCTTATATCTTTAACTACATCCACATTATTGTATCCACAAAAAATATTTTTAAGTTCTAACATTTAATCACCTACTTTGACCTTTTAAAGTATAGATATGCAAAAAATGGTGCACCTATCATAGCTGTAACAGCTCCAACTGGTAACTCTGAAGGAACTATAATAGTCCTAGATATTAAATCTGTTATAACCATTAAACATCCACCAAAAACAACAGACATAGGTATAACATAGCTATGCTTAGAGCCAAAAATCTTTCTTACTACATGAGGCGCAATTAAATCAACAAATCCTATAGTCCCACTAATTGCTACTGCTGCTCCAGTTAACACTGCTACAAAAAGAAATAAATACTTCTTTACTTTTTCAGCATCAACCCCTATAGATTTTGCTTGTTCCTCTCCAAAGGTTAAAACATCCATTTCACGTACAAAAGCCATAACTCCAATTATTCCAATTAAGAAAAATGGAACTCCGGCTTTTAAATAACTCCAACCCTTCATAGAAAAGGAACCCATTTGCCACATAGTAATGGCTTCAATATTCTTAGTAAATAAAGCAGTTATTGTGGTTAATGCTGCGTTAAAGAATAATGAAAATACCATCCCTGTTAATATAATAGTTGTATTTGAAAGTTCTTTATCAACCTTACTTGAAAATGTTATTACAATTACCATAGTTAATAAACTACATGTAAATCCAACTAAAGGTAGTGAAAAATTACCAAGGAAAGGGATAGATATCCCTGATACTATTAATAACCCAACCCCTAGTGATGCCCCTGATGATACTCCTAGTGTATAAGGTGAAGCTAAAGGATTTTTTAATATAGATTGAACTACTGCACCACTTGCTGCAAGTGCTCCCCCTACAGTAAATGCTAATAATACTCTAGGCAATCTTATACTCCATATAATTGAAACATCTTTTGCTTCAATTCCTTGTAGTAAATTAGTATTAAATATCTTATGAGATATTATTGAAATAATATCTATAATGCTAATATTGGAACTCCCTATGGAAGTTCCAATACATATTACTAAAAATACTACAACAAATGATAGTATCATCATTGTTTTATTTTTTTTATCTCTATTTATACTCATTTGGGTAAACAGCCTTAGCCATTTCCTTTAATGCTTTTACTACATTTTGTGAAGGTCTTGCAGAAGCATTTTTATCTATACCGTAAACATTTCCTTCTTTTATCGCCGTAACACTATCCCATCCATCACGGCTCTTAATTTCATCTACAGCCTTTACTCCATTTATATCAGGCATATTTGTTAATATAACATCTGGATTAGCTTCTATTATTGATTCTGGAGTAGGTGAAATCCATGATTTTTCATTAGCAAATATGTTTTCAGCTCCAATTATTTGAATCATTTCATTCAAAAATGTATCTTGGCCAAAGCTACTTAATTTAGATCCTGAACCAATTTCAAAATAAACCTTCTTCTTATCAGTTATTTTTTCACCTATAGCTCTTATATCCTCAACATCTTTTTTCATATTTTCAACTATTTCTTTACCTTGCTTTTCAGTCTTAGTTATTTCTGATATAAAATTAATATCTCCGTATATACCATCTATGCTGTAACTACTTGGAATATACACAACTGGAATACCCGCTTCTTTTACTAATTGGAATGGATCATTATCTCCAACCTTATTATGCCCTGAAGCTATGATAATATCTGGCTCAAGTCCAATTATAGTTTCAGCATCTGGATTTCTAAAATCTATTTGTGGTAAATCAGCATTTATACCTTCAACATCAGCTGAATACTTATCGATAGCAACAAGCTTATCTGAAAGCCCAAGTGCCACTAATACCTCTGTATTAGATGGTGCAGTTGATATAATTCTTTCGATTTTATTAGGTAAAGTAAATTCATTACCTTCCCTGTCTGTCATAGTTTTTGTAGTTTCTGTACATCCAACAAATAATGCAATTGCAAATACCATTGATAAAACTACAGCAAGAATTTTACTTCTTTTTTTCATGAATAAGTCCTCCTAATTATTTTATTAGGGTAATTTTGCAAAGTATTGCAAAATAAAAAAAGCATACTAAGAGTATGCCCAAAATACTTATCAAATAATTTCAAATTATAATTTATAAATAGAACCTTATAACTATAACTCAAAACTATAACAGTATCCCCATTATCCTACCCTCAGAGGATAACAGTATTCCCAAAAAAGGTAGGTCTCCCGGCTCTACTTCATCCTACTTTCTAACCTTCCCGCTACTTTGCAGTGGTATGTTATAGATTTCGTCCATATTACGGTTACTGGGGTAGCTTAGGCTTTTACCTAATTCCCTATTAAGCTTATAAAGCACCTTTAATAGTTATATAGTTAAAATATCAACTTGAATTATATTATTAATGAGATATTTTGTCAATTGCTAATGTATAGGTAATATACAATTTAATCCATTAATAATTCTTTGATTTTCTTCTCTAGTTCTAACTGCAATTCTATAATAACTTTTATCTAATCCAATATAACTGTTACAGCTTCTTACAACTATATTTTTCTTTAACAATTCCTCTTTTAAATTTATATCTACTAAAGACTTAAACATAATATAGTTCACTGAAGGTTTAAATACCTTTAGACTCTTAAAAGATTTTAGCTTACTATAAAGATAATCTTTTTCCTCTTCTATATATTCAACTGTTTTTGAAATATACTTTTTTTCATTTAATGCAGCAATAGTTGCTTTTTCTGCAAATATATTAATATTCCAAGGAGATGTTACCTTATTAATTTCTTCTAGTAACTCTTTATTTTTAGTAAAAGTATAACCTATTCTTATACCAGGTATTGCAAAGAACTTAGTTAAAGATTTTATTATAACTAAATTGTTATACTTAAAAAGAAATTCTTTTACTGAATATTTATTATAGTCCTTTATAAAATCTAAAAATGATTCATCTAAGACTACAAAAGCATTATTTATCTTCGCTTTTTCTAATATCTTAACTATTGTATCTTTCTCTGTTAATTTGCCAGTAGGATTATTAGGATTACAAATAAAAACTATATCAATATCTTTATTAATATAATCTAATATATCTTCTTCTATGTTAAAATCCTTATCTTCTTTAAGTAAATAATACTTTACTTCTCCACCACTACTTAGAACAGCCTCTTCATACTCACTAAAGGTTGGAGCAGGAATTAATGCTTTTCTTGGTTTAACTGCTCTAACCAAATTAAAGATAGATTCGGCTGCACCATTTCCTAAGGCTATATTTCCTAAACTAACCTCTTCAAACTTACTAATTTCACTTTTCAAATTATGATACTTTATATCTGGATATACTTTAGCTTCCCTTATTGCATCTATTAATGACTCTCTAACTTTGCTACTAATACCTAATGGATTAATATTAGCTGAAAAATCTAAAAGCTTGGACTTATCAAGATTATATATCCTTGATAATTCCTCTATATTTCCACCATGAACAGCCTTACTCATTAAAATAAACTCCCTACATAATTTAATAATATAGATAAACTAAAACTTAAAAATGATACTAAGTACAATATTCTATTTGTTATGTAAACATCATTAATTTCTATTTTCTTAACTTCATCACCTATAGTAGGTTTTTCTACTAACTTCCCAAAATAATAATTTGCCCCACCAAGTTTAAGTCCTAATGCTCCTGCAACTGCTGCTTCAGGATGAGCACTGTTTGGACTACTATGATTATATCTATCCCTCTTATATATATTATATGAGTTTTTATAATCTAACTTTAAAAAATAAGCTGAAGCTATAATTAGATATCCAGTAAGCCTCGCTGGTATATAATTAAAGATATCATCTAATTTGGCTGGAAAATATCCAAATTCATAATACTTATCATTTTTATATCCAAACATAGAATCCATAGTATTTACCGCCTTATATACTAATGCAAAAGGTGCTCCAAATAATCCTGCATATAAAATTGGTGCTACAACTCCATCTGAAATATTTTCAGCTATAGTCTCAACTACAGCTCTTAGAATCCCTTCTTTATCTAAACTTTTAGTATCTCTTCCTACAATATAAGATAATCTATGCCTTGCCTCTTCAATATCATTATCTTTCAAAGCCTTAACAACCCTTAAAGCTTCTACTTTCAATGACTTTGTTGCTATACAAAAATATATAATAATTCCACTTACCATTATTCCAAATATATAGTTTAAGCCATAACCAAGTTTTAGGATTAAATTAGTAAATATAAAAACAATTAAAACAACAGATATCCAAGTTAATAATCCTGCCATCTTAAGAGAATTACTTAGTTCTTTTCTAAAATAATTTTCTATTCTTTTGCATAAGTTCCCTATTAATCTTATAGGATGAAGGGGATTTTGAGGATCTCCTATTATTAAGTCTAATAAATATCCTATAGTCAATTGCTTCATAGTTTATCTCTCCCGATTTCTTTAATGATTTATGTACATACTTTAGATTTCTGTAATATTTAATATTTTAAACTCTGAATTTGATATCTCTATTTCAAGTTTATATCCTCTTCCATAGCTTGGCTGCCATTCATAAAAACTCTTATTACTATCATAAAACTCTTCTAAAATAGTTCCTATAGTTCCTCCATGAGATATTACAAGAGCTGAATTAACATCTTTTATCTTTTTAATAAAAATAACAAATTCCTCTTTTATTCTTTTTCTATACTCTTCCTTACTTTCTCCCCCTGGACACTTGAAATTTAAAGACTTATCAGTTATCCAATTAATATAATCTTTATTATCTTTTAGCTCTTCATAAGATTTCATTTCAAAATCACCAAAATTATATTCAAAGAAGCCTTTTACTTCTTCAAAATCCTTATTTTCATAAAGAATTCCAATCGTATCATTTGCTCTTAATGCTCCACTAGTAAAGTACTTTTCAGCTTCTGGATAA
>JAHAIU010000144.1 GCA_018372555.1 Clostridium sp. | reverse complement strand
AATTTAGCCAGCTTAGATAGCTTAAATTTAGAATTGTATTCGAAATTATTTAAAAATCGGAAAGTTAATACATATCATTATGTTATATTCGCATTTTAATACAAAATTATTATTTTTTCTTACTAGTCTTTTTAAGTTTCAGATTTTCTTTATAATATTTACAGTACTTAGTTAAATCACAAATTTCACACTTTGGATTTCTGGCAATACAACATCTTCTACCATGGAAGATTAATAAATGATGAGTTAAGCTCCACTCTCTTTTTGGAAGTTCCTTTTGTAATTGTTTTTCTACTTCTAGAACATTTTCTGAATCAGCAAGTCCTAATCTATTGGAAACCCTAAACACATGAGTATCAACTGCTATAGAAGGCACATCAAAAGCATTTGATAAAACTACATTTGCTGTTTTTCTACCTGCACCTGCAAGTGAAGTTAATTCCTCCATAGTACTTGGAACTTCTCCATTGAAGTTTTGCTTTAATTGATTGCACATCATTATTAAATTCTTAGCCTTACTTCTGTAAAGTCCTATTTGCTTTATTCTACTTTCTAACTCTTCTAAAGATAAAGTTAAAAAGGCATCTAAATCAGGATATTCTTTAAATAAAGTTTCTGTTACTTCATTAACCTTCTTATCTGTAGTTTGAGCTGATAAAATAGTAGCCACTAAAAGCTGAAAAGCGGATTCATGATTAAGCTCACATTTTGCATCTGGATAATCAACCTTTAATATTTCTAAAATTTCTTTAGTTCTCTTTTTCATAAAATCACCTACCTACTATGCTGTAACATAATAAAACTAAATAAATAAAAATTAATTAAACACATAAATAAATTTCTTAAAATAAACTTCTGAAGTTATATATTCAAAATTACTTAATTATGGGTTTACAATTTTATATCTCTAATTATCATTTTTCGTAACAGCCTTAAATTTAATACTTAAGAATAAAAAATTAAAATTAATACAAAATATCTCTTAATAAAAATTAAGTGAAAAATTTCCTCTCAATTCTTAATTTTAATTTCTCATTACTTATAAACCCCTCTATATCTTTCAGGTAATAAATTAGCAATTGACTTCATTATAAAGTTCATTGATCTATCATCGAAATCGTGTTTGTCTTCGTCCTTTTCCTTTTTAGGCAATAAAATAGGTTCACCAAACTTTATATGTACATCAGCATAATTAAATTTTTCTCCACCCATATCACCATCTTTATTAATAGGTAAAAGAATTTCTGTGCCATACATTCCTATAGGTACTATTTTAGCTTTTGTAAGTCTTGCTATTAATAAAATGCCTTTTTTTCCTTCAATCATAGCACCTGTTCTACTTCTTGTACCTTCTGGAAAAATAACTAAGTTTTCTCCACCTCTAACAAGCTTTACTATTCTAGTTATAGCTTCCTTATCTGCAGAATTTGGCTTTATTCCAATATTCTTAACCATCATAGTTCCAAACTTAGTTACAGGATCATTAGATAATTTAACTCCCGCCACAAAGGTTGGGTCAAACTTTTCTCTTAGTATCTTATCTAAAATTAAGCCATCAGCATTACTTAAATGATTGCAAATAAATATTAAAGGTCCATCTACATTATCAAGTTTTTCAATTCCATCTATTTTAATATTTGCATATTTCTTAAAATATTTGTTTACTAATATTTTTGTCACTTTTACTACCATTGACTCTGGCAAAGCACTTACTATTTTTACTACTATTGGTGATAGCATTATTTTCCCTCACTTCCTAGTTTGATACTATACTTCAATTAGTAGGTTACATCTTACATTCTTATATAATTTAAAGCAAAATGTTCTAAAGTAAACTACATCAATTTAAATTATCCTTATTTAATTTTTATATAAGTTGTTAAAATCCCTTTATATCTTAAATATTTTTAACATGAAATTTAATTTAATAACATATAAAAATTTTATTACAACTTATAAATCATTATATTTTATTACTATTTAAAAGTCTATTAACATAATCATTTAAATAAGGAGAATCTGTTTTAATTTTGCTTATATCTCCATTAGCATTATTAACTTTTATTATTGCATTCCTTTTTAAAACATTTTTACCTCTCCACCCACAAGAAGTTCTTAAATAACTTTCTTTAAAGCCTTTGTTATTTATATTAGCAAGGTCTAAAGTATTATCACTATTCATAAAGTCAAAAGGAATAAACTCTTCTATTTTTGAAAATTCCTTATCTTTATTATAAGGACATGGTTCTTGACAACTATCACAGCCAAAAACTCTTCCCTTTAATAACTTAATATGATTATCTGATAAATCTTTCTTTTGAGTAAAGTATGATACACAAATATTACTATTCTTTCTATATGGGTTTATAGCCTTACTTGGACAGCTTTTATAACAAAGCTCACAACTACCACATTCCTTAAAATCTTTTATTTCTTCATAATTTCTCTCATTACAATCTATTTCTAAGTCAGTAATTATTTCTCCAAGAAATACATAAGAACCATATTTTTCAGTTATTATTAAATTATTTTTTCCTATAAAACCTACTCCTGCTAAGTAAGCAATATATCTTTCAGGTAGAAAGTTGCTATCTACAAAAGAAGATGCTTTTCCACCTAAACTTTCTATATATTCACAGATCTTAGATAAATAAGACTTAACAACTTTATGATAATCTGTTCCTCTTGTATAAACTGAAAATCCATTATCACAATAATCTACATTATGCAGATAAGGGAAAGCTATTGAAATAATAGTCTTCCCCTCCTCCATATAAATAAAAGGATTTATTCTTTTTTCTACATCCTCTTCTTCAAATTCATTTTCAAGTCCCTTTTCTTTTCTATCATAAAAAAAGCTTCTAAGTTCTGTAAACTCTCTACATTTTATAAATCCTAAAGTATCTAAACCTAAAGTATTACAATAACTTATAATTTTTTCTCTCATATCATTAACAAAATATAGTAAATATCATTTATAGATTACAGGAAAAAGTTATTACAAACTCTCCAATTAAAATGGCTATTACATAAATATAAAAATTAAAAACATAAAATTTGAATTTGAAATGTATAAGGTAATTTAAAAGAAATTACTTAAAACAAATTCTTTAAACTCATTCATGAGTTTTTTCCTCAATTCTTCATTTTTCATTCTTAATTTTTAATTGTGCGCTAGCACATCCCTATATCATCATATTATTATATATTGTTTTTCTCCTTCCATCTTCATCGATAACTTCGATAATATCATTAACATTTTTAATTATATTTCTACCAGCACATCCTACTACCGTAGCGCCTCCAGGAACATCTTTTAAAACTACAGTATTAGCTCCAACTCTACTTCCCTTCTTAAGGGTAATAGGTCCAAGTACCTTGGCACCAGCTCCAATGATAACATTGTCCTCAACTGTAGGATGCCTTTTGCCTTTTTCTTTACCAGTTCCACCAAGGGTAACTCCATGATAAATAGTTACATTATCTCCAATTTCACTGGTTTCTCCAATTACAACACCCATACCATGATCAATAAATAATCCCTTACCTATTTTTGCCCCTGGATGAATTTCTATTCCTGTAGTAAATCTTGCTATTTGAGAAATAAATCTAGCTAAGAAAAACCTTTTATGCTTATATAAAAAATGTGCAATTCTATATGCTATTAAAGCATGAATGCAAGGATATAATAAGAATACCTCAATTTTACTTCTAGCTGCTGGGTCATTTTCTAATATATTATTTATATCATATCTTAAGTTATTAAACACAGCCAATCCTCCTTAAATTTAATTGCTTAAGGCAATTAGTCGTATATTCCCATGGATATATACTTTTCCCCACCATCTGGGGCAATAGCTAAAATTTTCTTACCTTTGCCAAGAACTTTAGCTTTTTCTAATGCAACGTAGATTGCAGCTCCTGATGATATTCCAAGTAATATTCCTTCTTTTTCAGCAACGAGCTTAGTAGTTTTAAGAGCATCTTCATCAGAAACTTTCACTACCTCATCAATATACTCAGAATTATAAATTTTGGGTACAAATCCAGATCCAAGACCTTGAATCTTATGAGCACCTGCCATTCCTCCACTTAAAACTGGAGAACTCCCAGGTTCAACTGCAACTATTTTTATATCTTCCTTTTTTTCTTTAAGTTTATTTGCAACTCCAGTAACTGTACCACCAGTACCTACCCCTGCAATAAACATATCTAAATCACTTAGATCATCAAGTATTTCTTCAGCTGTAGTTTCATAATGCTTCTTACTATTTGATAAATTCTCAAATTGTTGAGGCATAAAATACCTTGGATCCTTAGTAAGTTCCTTGGCTTTTTCTATAGCCCCCTTCATACCTTCTGCTCCATCTGTTAAAATAAGCTCAGCACCATATGCTTTTATTAAATCTCTTCTTTCTTTACTCATACTATCAGGCATTACTATAACAACCTTATAGCCTTTCAATCTTCCTATCATAGCTAAAGCTATACCAGTATTTCCACTTGTAGGCTCAACTATTATAGACCCCTCCTTTAATAATCCAAGCTTTTCTGCATTTTCAATCATTCCAAGAGCTGCTCTATCTTTAACGCTTCCACCTGGATTTAATTTTTCTAATTTTATATATACTTCTGCACTATTTTCATCTACTAAACTACTTAATTTTAATATTGGCGTCTTACCAATCATCTCTAACATATTATTGTAAATCATAATGTCCTCCATTTTTATATATAATAAATTTGCTCTTAAAACCCCTATTGAATTTATTTATATAAGTTATAATAAATATTCTACTTTAATTAAAATGTATTTCATATTTAGAATACTTAAAGTAAAAAACTATCTAAACATCTATATAAAAACTAATCAATCTATTCTTTAAATTTTAATATCTTACTTAATCAATAATTTTACTTTTAATTATGCAATACTATAGATGTAAATTATTAATTAAAACATCCATTTGTAATTACTTTCAAGTAAAAATTTATATTAAAAAGCCCCCGTCTCTAGTCCTTATAGAGACGAAGGCTACTCCGTGGTTCCACTCTAATTAGATTAAACAATTAATCTCACTCATTACTGTAAATTACAGTATTCATTGTAACGGATGAATCCGGAAAGTCCTACTAAAAATTCAAACTTCAACTCCAAAGGGCACTTCATATAAATTCTAGGTGAAAGGATCTCATCTTCCCCTTCTCTCTGTAACCTTCCTTTATACTACTTTTCTTTTTCTTCGTCTTTAATTCTGAGTACTTTACTAAGTTTTATATTTTTATTATATGACTAAAAGTTTAATTGTCAATATTTTACCTATCTAATTTTCTTCTTCCAAACTGGATAAAGAATTTCATCTATTAAATCATGAGCATTGACTGCTCCTATTAACTTTTCTTCTTCATCTATAACTGGTATAGATAATAAATCATATTTTGAAGTTAATTCTATTGCTTCATCAATATTTACATCATGTCTTATAACTTCTACATCTTCAGCCATTATATCTTTAACCTTAACATTTGGCTTATTTAATATTAAATCATAAGAAGTTATTGCACCTAGCACTCTTTCTTCTTCATCAGTAATATAAATCCTATAAAGTTCATCTTCTTCAACTTCTTCCATTTCTCTCACTATCTCAATGATTTCTCCAATAGTAATATCTAAGTTAAAAGATAGGAAGTCAGTTCTCATAATACTTCCTACAGCTTCATCTTCATATCCTAATATCTCTTTAACTTCTTCAGCATCTTCCTTTTCAAGATTAATAAGAATTTTTTCTCTTTCATCATCATCTAATTCATCTAAGACGTCTGCGATTTCATCATTTGACATTATTTCTAATAATTCAGCTGTCTTTGTTTCACTTAAGTCCTTTATAATACTTCCTTTATATTCTGGATCTATTTCTTCTAATGTATCTGCTGCTAAATCTTCATCTAAGGATTCAAATATTTGCTTTCTTGAGCTTGCATCTAAGTTTTCTAATATATCTGCAAGGTCTGCTGGATGTAATGTAGAAAGTTTTTTATATGGTACTGAAATTTGTAAATTATTATTTACCATTTCTAAGGATTCAACATCATCCCACATTAAAACTCTATCTTCATAATCCTTTCTTAAAACACCATAGATAAAGCTTCCAAGCTTTGCACAATTTAATCTTCTAAATCTTGCATATGGTCCTGTTTCAACTGCAATTACTCTATATTCGCCTGCTATTTCTGCTATTCTTAAATCATCAACTCTTACTACTTGTTTACCATTAATATCTACTATTTTTTTATCTAGTAAGTGCTCTGATAAAAGGTAAGAGTATGTCCTTGGTAATATTTCTTTACTACCTCTTGTAACTATCTTTACTTTATTATTATCAAGCTGATAAAAATTAATAGTTCTAAACTCATAATGAAAAGTAGATCCATCTCTCCTAACCTTATAGCCTATAACTCTTGGATAGCCATCTTCTGTAGTTACATAAATATCCCTAAGCTCACCTATACTTTCATCAAATTCATCATATATTTTACGTCCTAGGATATTTGTGTATAGAAATACTGATAGCTTCTTCATATTCTTCATATCTCTTCCTCCTACATCTTAGAGGAGAAATAAGATAATTATGTTAATTTAAAATAAAGTATCTCCTCTAAAACAATAATATTCAATTTTAAAATTACTACTCTGAGGAACTTCCTCCATTTAAATTCACTCCTTATTTTTTTAAAATAGGATACTATAATTCAAATTCATATATAGTATCTACCCAATATTATATTATATTAAAAATCTACTAAAAGGCAACACTATTAATAAATTACGAAGGAGTTTTTAACATATTATGCTCGGCATCCGTCGTAAACTCCAAGTCAGCTTACGCATAATATGTTAAAAACTCCTTAAATAATTTAAACTTGTGGATGTAGTCCAACTAAAGGAGGAAATTCAGACGAGCTGAATTTCAACAATCATCAATAAGTTCTTGTATTCAGTTAAAATATACTTCATTATAAATTCACCGTATAGATACATTAAATAATGATATATACTAACAAATATAAATATAATATGTGAAATAAGCATTCAATGCCTCTTTTTGCATCCATTTCTCTTATGGAGCAGTCTATTTATCTTTACTAGTAATTCATATTTTAAAATAAAAAAATGAAATAAGAGGTTTTGCTATGCAAAACCTCTTTTATTTATAGATATTCTAATAAAAACCTGTAAAGATTTTTATTAACATTTTTTCATT
>JAHAIU010000143.1 GCA_018372555.1 Clostridium sp. | reverse complement strand
TTCTTTAATAGTCATATTCTGAATAGAATCATAATTACATAATAAAATATTAGCTATATGATAATAGGTAGAACTTTCTTTCCCATCATTTAATATAATAAGTAGTCTATTTAATAATGTCCCCATAGCGATTCTCCTAAAACTTATTTTTTCCTTAGTTTAATATAAATTCTTTTCTAAAATTGAATTAAGTTTAATCCTATTTCTTCACTAAACTTTCTTCCAATATTAGCATTTATCTTATTAATTATTATTTCTGAAGTCGCACTTATAACAGCCTTATTTAAATGTCCACCAATACATTTGCCTTCAATATTCGCAAAAGTACCATGTATATGTAAATATACTTCACCATTCATTCTAGATATATTTCCAGTTAAATTTGTTATTTCAAAGTCTTCTTCAAAAGTATTGGAGTAATATTTCTTTTCTTCTACCTTAAAAAGCCCAACAACTACGTGATTAGTTGCACCAAGTCCTGAAATTGAACCTGCTTTAATATCTTCTTTTTCACAAAGCTTCTTAATTGTCTCTATAACTTCCTCGCCTTTTTCTAGCCTTAATATAATTGTTTCATCAAATACTTTATATTCCATATTATCAACTCCATTTTAAAATTACATTTATTTTTATTATATTATTAATTTTACCATAAAAATAATACTTTGAGTAAAATGGCTGTTACCAGTATATTATCTCTATCCCTCATAATTACTCCTTTTAATAAAAGAAAAAAAGCCTCCTAGCTAATCTAGGAAGCTTATCTTTATATTAAAAAGCTTTCGCCATCTTTATTACTCTTTCACCTAAAAGGACTCTATCAAAAATCTTATTATAATTCAGTTTTTCATAGAATTTAGATACTTTTTCATTCTTTGCAAGTAAAGATATACCTTCAAAATCTTCTCTTTTAGCCACTTTCTCTGCATACATCATTAGCAGCTTACCTATTCCAAGTCCCCTTGCACTTTCACTTGTGGCAATATTCGCAATATATAAGTTACCTCTTCTACACTCTCTAAAAATTAAATATTTTAAAGAATCTATTAAATAATATAATTTTTCTGAAACTCCTTCAATTTTATTAAACTGTTTTAAGTAAGTTTCAATACTTAATTTATCTAACTTATCATAAGGAATTAATATAATTGCCCCAACTACTTTATTATCTAATTCAGCAACAGTTATATAGTCTGTACTATATCTTGATTCTTTCGTTTTTATTAGGTTTTTTAAATTTTCTAAAGTTTCTTCTTTAGATTCTCCCCCTCATACATCTCCAGGGTTTACTTCTGTAAAATAAATTAAATTTGCTACTGCATCTATATCACTATAGTTGCTTTTTCTAATATTAATATTTCTATTATTCATAATTTTAACCTCCCATACAGAAGTTGTTATCTGTATGTATTAATTATAGGAGAATCTATATACTTTTTCATTGATATTTATACCCTCTTATAAGTATTATTATGCTATAAACGGATTATTACTAATTTAAAAAACATTACAAAAATGCTAAAAAAGTCATATATAAATAATTTTCATTATTGTATATAACTTTTTTACTTATATATATGTTTCAATAAATAATCTACATATAGAGTCTTTATTACAACTTATATGTATTAATATTTCTTAATTGCTTAGTTCTTCTTGTATATTTCTTTTAGTCCTAAAATCTCCTTCTTTTAAAATTTTAATTGCTAACCCTATAACTATTCCTAATATAGCTGGAACTATCCAAGCTAGCCCTTCATTATAAAGTGGAAAGTATGAAATTATCCTTAGTAAACTATCTTTTGCTAATCCTACTTGTCCCATAGCATCAATTATGCTTACTACTCCAGTAAATAATATTGTTAGTCCATAAATATATTTATTACTTTTAAATATAAAGTCTAACATTGAAAGTACAATTAGCATTATTGCTATTGGATAAATAGCGTTTAATATAGGAACGGATATACTAAGTATTTTAGTTAATCCCATATTTGCAACTAACATACTAAACACAGTCAATATTCTTACCCAATTCTCATAAGATATTTTACTAGTAAATGTTGAAAAATACTGACTACATGAAGTTATAAGTCCAACTGAAGTAGTTAAGCATGCTAATGTAAATATTGAAGCTAATAATACTGCCCCAGGTTTGCCAAATATGTACATAGTTATATTCGTTAATGTTTGAGCGCCATTTTCCATTAATCCAAATCTGCTACCACTAGTAGCTCCTAAATGTGCTAACATTCCATATATAATAGCAAGTAAAACTCCAGCAATTAAACCTGCTTTTATAGATAAAGAAACTACTGCTTTATCATCACTTACTCCTTTTGATCTTATAGCTAATGCAATAACTATACCAAAATTTAAAGCTGCTATAGTGTCCATTGTTAAGTAACCATCCATAAATCCTTTAAAAAATGATGATACTTCATATCCATTAACAGCTACTCCATATCCTCCTAATGGCTTAATAAATGATCCAATTACCATAATTAAAATTAGACAAAGTAAGGTTGGGGTTAAAATTTTTCCCATACGATCTACAAGCTTGCCCGGTGACATAGATAACCAATATGCTATAGCAAAGAAAATAAGTGTATATATAAATAATGCTAATTTTAATGAAAATCTTTCAGGTAAGTATGGTGCTACTGCCATTTCAAAAGGTAAACTCCCTGCTCTTGGAATACCTAATCCTGGTCCAATAGATAAATATATTAAAACAGTAAATATTGTTGCAAATATTGGATTAACTCTTTTAGCTAAATTAGTAAGTCCTCCTGATTTAGCTACTGCTATAACACCTAACACTGGAAAACCTACTGCTGTAACAAAGAATCCAAGTAATACTATCCAAATTTTCTCTCCTGCTGCTTCTCCCATAAAAGGTGGAAATATTAAGTTTCCTGCTCCAAAAAATAGTGAAAAAAGCATAAGTCCAATAAATAATAAGTCTTTTTTTGATAAGTTTTTCATATTAATTCCCCCTATTGTATTTTATTAATAATAAAAAACAGAAATAAACTCACCTTAAATATCTAGTCTATTTTTAAACACAAAAAAACCGTCCCTTAAAACAAGGGACGGAAATATCCGCGTTACCACCCTAATTCTATAATTAGTATAAAAAACTAATTTATAGCACTTAGTTACATATCTATCAATATGCTTATCTTTTAACGGTGAAAGACTCCGTCAATGCTTACTTAAATTTCTGCATTGATTCTCAGAGATGATTTTCAATTAATCTTTGAACATTGGCTTTCAGCAAATACCAACTCTCTTTAGAACAAAATAATAATTTACTTTTTCTCTTCATAGAATTTTATTTCTATTATTTGTTTCTATAATACAGCCAAAATACAAATTTGTCAAATACTATAATTTTTTAACGAACTCAGACTTTAATTTCATAGCACCAAATCCATCTATTTTGCAATCTATATTATGATCGCCTTCTACTAAACGTATATTTTTAACCTTAGTTCCTTGTTTTAAATCTGAAGTGGCTCCTTTAACTTTTAGATTCTTAATTATAGTTACAGAATCTCCATCCTTTAATATATTCCCATTTGAATCTTTTACAACCAGTCCTTCTTCTTCAACATTATCTTCAGAAGATAAAGTCCACTCATATCCACATTCTGGACATATTAAAAGACTTCCATCCTCATAAGTATATTCTGAATTACATTTTGGACAATTAGGTAAATTTATCATCTGCTTATTCCTCCATTATCTTAATATTAAAAGTATGAATTAACTCACATTGATTTATACTACCATAGAGATAATAATTTTACAAATATCATAAAAATTTTACTAGTATTTTTATAAATTTAAATTAATAAAAGATAACTATTTTGTAGAATATATAAATGTGCTTTTTTAATAAAGTAACACGTATATCTTAAAGGAGAATTACAATGAAAAAATTTTTTTAAATCACTTTTAGTTTTATTTTTATTAAAATTAGTCTTTCTTCCATTAAAAGCTAATGCTTTAAAAAATTATGATAAATTTTACTGATATTCTTTCAGAAGGAATAATAAAACAATTTCCTGATAAATTTAGATAGAAGCATAAGAAAAAGGTATTAGAGTATGTTTACTTTAAATACCTTTTTCTTATTTATATATTTATTTATACAAATACTTTATTTTTCTATATTAATATCAAAGAAATCTAAATCATTTATTTCATCTAATTGCCTTATCTCATCTAGTATCCAACCTCTTTCATTTCGTATAAACTTCCAATATTCTTCAAAAGGAACTGATTTGTATTTATTTCCTTCTATTAAATCTCCAGTTTCTTCATTTATTAAATAATCTATAGCCTTAGCTCTTATATGAATCCATACAACATCATTTTCAGTTCCATCTTTATCTTTAATTGCAATTGGAGTTGCTTTTAATAACTTCATATTTTTAAGAATATTTTTTTCTTTTCTTATCTTCATCCATCCCGTTTTTGAGCTATGCCTATCATACAATTTTTTGCTCATATATTCTTTTGCTATGTCTTGATCTCTTTCCATCCATGCATCTTGAATTTTATAAAAAGCTTCTTCTATATCACTTTTCATTTTTTCATAATCCCAGTTATAATCACTCTTACTTAAGCCTTTTATTGCTGAAACACTTTTCATTTTCTTTTTTCTAAGCTGTACTTTAAAAACTATAACTCCTGCAGATGATATACAAAAAAACATTCCTAAACTTATTATTGAAGCGATAGGGTTGCTTCTTCTATATCCACCTGTACTTCCACTATGGTGTGAGGTGCTTCCACCGCCACCGCCACCACCACCTCCTCCACCACCTCCGCCGCCTCCGCCACCTGCTCGTGCAAAGGCATTTGATGGTATATTAATTGCTAAAATCAATAAAATAATAGGTACTGCTCTTTTAATAAAATGTTTTATTTTACTCACTTTCTCACTCTCTTCCTTTTACCTTAGTCTTACATAATACTTATATACATTTTATAATAATTTTTTAATCTTAAAAAGGTATTTAAAGGAATTTCTCCTTTAAATACCTCTTGTTTATGAAAACACTTTATTTTTACTATATACCCTAAATCCAATATCTTCAACCAAACTAAATGTGCTTGAAGTTATAAAATATATACCTAGCGCTATAGGTGCTTTAATTGTAACTATTAACCCTAAGATCATCATAGGTAAAACTGTTTTTATACTAGCAGATTCTTCATTACTTCCGAATATTTTAAAATATGAAATAATACTTGGAGCTATAGTTATAAGTGTATAAATTATTGGTACTATAAACTTATCATCAGCATTCCCAATATTCATAGCCCAAGGTATTAAAATTGTCATTGCTTCAACTTTCAAGCTATTAATTGACATATATAATCCTGAAATAATTGGCAATTGTAGTATAGGAATTAAACAGCCTAACATCCCCTTAGAGCTTTCTAAATATAACTTATTTAATTCGTCCTCTTGTTTCTTTTTATTATTTTTATATTTATCTTTAACAGATTCTATCTTCTTACTAAAAGCTAGTTGCTTTTTCATAGCTATTCTTTGTTTTATTGAAAAAGGTAACATAATAAGCTTAACCCCTAAAGTCAATAACACAATAGCTATACCAAAATCTCCAGTAAAGCCATAAAAAAATTCAATCATAGATTTAAAAATATTAATAATGATGTCCATAAATCCTCCTTATTTTATAAAAATTTTATAAACATCATCATTTTAAAACAAGGTACAATATCGCCAAATATCTATCTTTTCATAAGTATTAAACTTATCTAAAGTTAAGTTAATAAAGTAATTAAATATTTCTTTATTTATATAACTTAAAATAACTTTATTAAAACTTTTCCTACCATTAGAAAAATAACCTTTAAAGCATATAAACAAAAATGTTGTAATACTAAATATAAATATTAAATTCATTAAATATATTGCATCAAATTTCATATATATCCCCTTAAAAGTTATTGTATAACTTATTATAAGGTAATTTCTATTTCATGTCAATATATGGATTACTGTAATTTTACTATATTATTCAGTTAACATATTTACCCAAGAAACTAAATACCTTCTCGTAATAAGTCTCTGGATCTACGTCAGGTGCTGAACCATGGTCTGCCCCCTCAATTACTAATATATCTTTCTCACATTGAGCTGCTTCGTATAATCTATATACCATTTCTGTAGGTACATAATTATCATTTCCTCCATGGGTAAATAGCATTGGAGTTTTTGATTTCTTTACTTGTTCTAATGCTGACGCTTCTTCAAAATTATATTTTGCTCTTATCGATGTAACAACTTCTGCTGCATTTAAAATAGGAAACGGAGGTAATCCAAATCTTTCATATAATTGAGCCTCAAACATTTCTTGAACTGATGTATATCCACAGTCTTCTATAATTGCTTTAACATTACTAGGTAAATCTTCTCCAGAAGTCATCATAACTGTAGCTCCTCCCATAGATTCCCCATAAAGAACTATTTGTGAATTACTATCTAAAGCCAGAACATAATCTATCCAAAGCAACATATCTTTTCTATCTAGCCATCCCATTCCAATGTACTTTCCTTCACTATTTCCATGAGCTCTCATATCTGGAGTTAATACATTGTAACCTTTATTATAAAAGTTTAAGGCTATAGGCTGTATATCTTCATGAATTGATGTATAACCATGAGCTATTATAACCCACTTATCAGTTTTTTCTTCTTGAAAATAAAGTTTTCCCCAAAGATTCAATCCATCCTCTGATAAGATTGTAGTTTCTTCAGTTTTAACTTCTTCTAACCACTTTGAAACATCTTCTTTAGATTTCTCCTTATTAATTACTTCTACATATGTTTCTACAGATTGAGGTGCATTAGGATCTATATTAGCCTCAGTAACTATTCCTTCTTGCCTTACTAGTGCATAATTAAAGAAGTAATTACCTACATAAGCTAGTCCAACAAACATCACTATTAATACTACAACTATTATTGAAATTATTATTTTTTTCTTCTTCATAAGTTTCCTCTCTTATTATCATTTTTTAACTTAATTTTAAACACAAATAATTTGACTGTCAAGATATTTGCATTTCTCAACTTTATAACAATAAACCTCTATAGCCTTCTCTCTACTCCCTGGGTAGTTTACACTTTATATTAAGAACTTTAATTTAAACAGAGACTAGTTGTAAAATTAAATTGAAGTAAAAAAAAATCCATAGTGATTTTTCGTGTTAAAATTGAATTTGCAGAAACAATTCACGAAAGGAAATCACTA
>JAHAIU010000142.1 GCA_018372555.1 Clostridium sp. | reverse complement strand
CTTTAGACTACAAATTAGTAGAGCTGAAAATACAAAGCCATATTTTATATTTAGTGATAAGCAAATGATGGGATTGATTTATAGAATGCCTAAAAATAAAGTTGAGCTAAAAGAAGTTTCAGGTTTTGGAGATGTTAAGATAGAAAGGTATGGAGATGCTTTATTAAAGATAATAAATGAATAGTAATATAAGGGTTAAAGAATAATGTAATTTATATAGGATTAAGAATTAAAATAATATTATTTTTCTTATAGATATTGAAAGTCATCAAGGAATGAATAACCATTCTTTGATGGCTTTTTTATTTAACATATTAATATTATGGTTTTATATAATTCCAATGAATACTTAAAGATTCTATTAATATAAATAATTAGGATAGTAAATTTCATAAAAATGATTTAATGAATCTACCTAATGTATAGGTAATTTAAGTTTTATATAAAATTATTTTTATAGTTTCATTTTTATGGGAGATACTGTTTAAACTTTAAAGGGGGGATAGATAATTTTCTATTATTAATAGCCATGGAAGGAGAAGAGTTTGAGAAACTTTTGCTAGTAGTAATATAGTGAATTTGTGTAATGATTCTTAGAAATAGCAAATAGAAAGCAATGATTAATGAAATGAAAAGGTTTTTTATAGGAGGTAGAGATGAAGAAATTTATATCAAGTGTTTTATCAGTTTTTATGATTCTATCGACGTTTTCAAATGTAACATATGCTGAGCAGAGGCAAGTGGATGTTACTGAAACTAAAACTTTTCCTCAGGTTCAGGAGTACACTACAGATAAAGGTGGATACTTAACTTTAGGGGATAGCTCAAGGTTTTATATCTTGGAAAGTGAAGCTACATTAAATAATGAAGGTTTATATAATGATGTAAAGTTAATTAGTAGTGAGTTTGCTGCCAAGGGAATACCTAGTGATGAAGTTTTAGACATAGTTATAGGACCAGAAAATAAAGTTAAGAGTGGAGATATTGTAGTCTCACTTGAAGATATTCCAGAAACAGATAATGAAGAGGGATATAAGGTTGAAATTAAAGAAGATGGTATAAAGATTAGTGCTGCCAATGAGAAGGGATTATTTTATGGTATGCGTACTGTAGAAAAAGCTCTAGTTGGAAATAGTGGAAAAATGACTTTAGGAACAATTGTGGATTATCCTGAGGTTGGTGTTCGTTCTTTTCATTTAGATTTAGCACGTAAGTACTTCACTAAAGACTGGATAATATCTATGATAAAGGATCTTTCTTATCAAAATATTAGTTCAATTCAAGTTCACTTTTCAGAAAATGAGGGTTTTAGGTTAGAAAGTAGTGTTTTAGAAAGTAAGATACCTGGATTTCAATACCCTTCAGATGGATATTATACTAAGGAAGATATGAAAGAAATAATTGAAGTTGCAAGGAAGTATCACATAGAAGTTATACCTTCTTTAGATAGTCCTGGACATTTAAGTTATGTTCTTAATCAGCTTAAGTCTAAAACAGGGAAAGACTATACAGTTAAACATCTTTTCCCATCAGATTTTAGAGCAATTCAAACCTTTAATATTTTTGAATCAGAAGAAGCACGTGACTTTTTATTAGAGATGATGGATGAATTTGCTAAGTTCTTCTCTGATAATGGTTCTACCAGGATGAATATTGGTGGAGATGAATTTTTAAATAATTTTACAGCTATGAGTAATGACCAATATAAGAAAGTAATTGAATATTTTAATGATGCTTCTCAAGTTGTAAAAAAATATGGAATGACACCTAGAGCTTGGAATGATGGTTTATTAGTACAAGGATATGATAGATATACATTAGATTCAGATATTGAAATTTGCTATTGGGGTCTTGGAACAGGTTCAGCTCCAGTAAGTGACTTTATAAAAAACGGGAATAATGTAGTGAATTATGTAGATGCATATATGTATTATGCTCTTTCTCCATGGTGGATGCAAAATGCAAATGCAAGTGGAGATAAGATATATAATGGATGGCAACCAGGCAAAATGAATGGTCTTCCTGGTGGAGGCGTGCAAGATTTTGCTCATCCATATCCAGAGGAATTATTAGGTGCATCTTATGCTTTATGGTGTGATATGCCTAGTTATCAATCACAAGAAGTAATAGCTACTAATCTGTTTATGCGTACTCGTGCTATGGCTGATAAAACTTGGAGTCCTAAGTCAAATAAAGTTAGTTATAGTGATTTTGAAAGCTTTGCAAGAAAATTAGATAGAGTTCCAGGATATAAGGGAGAGTTACCTGAGGCAAAGGATATTATTCATGTAGATGATATAGAGGAAGAAGATCCCAATATATCAAAGCTAACAGGTAAACAATTATCTGCTTTAGTATTACCAATTGTTCAATCCTATGAAGTAGCTTCAAAAGCTTATATATGGAATATGGATGAGACAACTAGATTTGTTATTCCAGATACTGATGAATACTTAAATAATTCAAGATTAAAAGAAGTTGTAGAATTAGTATCAGCTGAATTTTTAGAAAAAGAGATTCCTACAGCAAAAGAAATTAATAAAGTATATGCTTCTGCAGAGGAAGTAACACCTAAGGATATAGTTATTACTTTAGATAAAGATAATAGAATTACAGAAGAAAGTAATAGTGACGAAGCTTATAAAATTGAAGTTGGGGCTGAAGGCATAAAAATAGTGGCAGCATCAGAAAATGCAGCTATGTATGCATTACGTACAATACAACATTTAATGATTACTAATAAAAATGGTTTAGTTTATGGAACAATGATTGATTACCCAGAATTAGCAGAACGTCGTGTTCATGTAGATATGGCTAGAAAGTATATATCAAAGGATTGGATAATCCAGCATATAAGAGAACTTTCTTATTTGAAAATGAATACTATACAACTGCATTTTTCAGAAAATATGGGCTTTAGAATTGAAAGTGACTTTGATCCAGCGATAGTTTCAAAAGATGGATATTTAAAGAAGTCAGAAATAAAGGAAATTTTAGTTGAAGCTAAAAAGTATGGAATAAATGTAATTCCTTCTTTAGATACTCCAGGACATGTAGAGCATATATTGAAGGTTCATCCAGAATACGGACAAATAGATAAATACGGAAATAAGAGTACAGTAGCATTAGATGTAACAAATCCTAAAGCAGTAGAGTATATAAAAGGAATTTATAGTGAGTATATGGAATTGTTTGAAGGTTGCACAGATTTTCATATAGGTGGGGATGAATATATGGAATTTGATAGAGCACCATTTACTACAAATTATAAAAGCGTTTTAAATAATTATGCTGTTGAAAGTCTTGGTGAAGGGCATATATGGAAAGACGTAATGGCTAATTATATTAATGATATAGCAGCTCATGTACATGCTGGTGGCTTTAAACCAAGAATTTGGAATGATGGTATCTATTATGGAGAAACCTATGGTTCTGAGTCAAAACAAAAAATAAAAATGCATGATTATATCGGTATAGATTTCTGGTCTCAAATGAGCTGGAATCCAAGTATTGCAAAGCTTAATACCTTTATAGAAAAGGGGCATAAGGATATTTATAATATCAATGCAAGCTTCTTCTATTATGTATTAAGAAATAGTAAACCTACTGATGGTCGTGAGCAGCATTCTTTTGATTATTTAAATCAAGATGTAAGAATATTTAATGAATGGTCACCAGGAAAATTCCAAGGAAATACAATTGATGATAAATCAGAAGTTATAAAAGGAGCTTCATTAGCTATATGGTGCGATAATCCTAATTTAGTTAGTGAAGATGTTATAACAGAAGATATTTCTAAGGAATTACGTTCGTTAGCTACAAAGTCCTGGAATACTAGTAGTAATACAATTACAAATGTAGATAAATTTAAAGAGAATTATTCAAAGTTAGGAAATGTTGCAGGCTTTAAAAAGGGATCTAAATTACCTTCAGTTGGAGAAGTTTTACCATCTAAGGATTTAGGTAAAGTAACATTAAAATATGTAAGTAATACAGGAAAAGTATTAAAAGATGATGTTGTTAAGTATGGTGTAATAGGAAATGATTATGCTTTTGAAGCTGATAAGATCTATGGTTACTCATTAGTATCAGAACAAACAGTTTCAGGTAAATTTGATAAAGAGGAAAAGGTATATACTTTCATATATGAATTATACTCTGATAAGACAGAACTTAAAAAGGAAATTGATAATTCATTAGATGAGAATTCTTATATAAGAGAAACTTATAAGGAATATAGTGAAGTTATAGAAAGAGCAAAGGAAGTTTATGAATCTAATGAAACAGAACAAAAAGAAATAGATGAAGTGTTAAAGGAATTATTAGCTGCTAAGAAGAAAGCAGTATTACTAGAATATTATCCTTTATATATTGAAACAGAATATGTTTTAAATAGTGATGGATTTATTTCAGGATATGAAGATTATTCAGAAGCAGTTGAAAGTGGAAAAGATGTCTTATATGGTGAGGATATTAATATTACTTCAATGAGGGAAGCCTTCCAAGTTATTAAAGCCGCAAAGGAAAAGTTAATGAAAAAGGATGGAAATATACCTACAGTAACAGCAACTGATAGGACATATACACATTCAGGAAGTGCATGGGAGGGACCTTATTTCCCACCTGAAAAATATGCCCTTAAAAATATGGTAGATGGCGATGCAAATACAAAAGCTTGGTTTGCTGATAACCAAAATGTAGGAGATGAAATTCTTCTTTCCTTCGAAAAACAATTAAATATGTCTAAAATCCAAATAGTTCAGCCTTCAGAAGTAGGAGAAGATATTCTTGTAAAAGCTGATGTAGAAATTGCAACAGAAAAAGGAAATTGGACAAAGGTTGGAACCTTGACTAAAGGAGAGGGAAGAGATAAAACTATTTCCTTTGAAGAGACACCAGTTCAATTTGTAAGAATTGTAATTAAAGAAAATGCTAGTAAGTGGTATCAAATATCAGAAATTTATTTCACTTATGAGCAAATTCAAGAATCAAATACTTTAAAGGATTTAATTCTTGAAGCTGAAGAATTAGATGTGACAGATAAAAATTTAAATCTTCTTTCTAATATGGTTGATGTTTTAATAGAAGGACAAAAAGCATATGTAGGAAGCTTAGAAGATACTGCTGAGATTGAAGCTAATTTAAGAGAAGCAATTGATAAATTAATGAATGAAGTAGAGGAAGAGGTATTTAAGAGACATTTAGAAATTGCTGTAGAAGAAGCTGATAAGATAACAGAAGAGGAGCTTTCTAAGATTGTTCCAATAGTAGTTACTGAGTTTAAAGCAGCATTAAAAGAAGCTAAAGAACTATTAAATAATGATAAATCAACTCAAGATGAAATAGATGCATCTTTTGATAGATTAAGTAAAGTAATGCATATGTTATCCTTTGAAAAAGGTGATAAAGCTTCTCTTAATTCCTTAATTGATAAAATTAATGGATTAGATGAGAAAGATTATATAAAAGAAACTTGGGATAAGATGCAAAGTCAATTAGAAATCGCAATAAGTGTAGTTGAGGATGAAAATACCTTAGAAGCTGAAGTAAAGAATGCTTATAATGATTTAATAAAATCATTCTTAGATTTAAGATTAAAACCAAATAAGGATAAATTAAAGGACTTAATAGATAAGTTAGAAGATGATTTAAATAAAGAAGATTATACTAAAGAATCTTGGAGTAAATTTGAAATAGCTTTAAATAATGCTAAAACTGTATATGAAGATGAAAATGCAAAGCAAAAAGATATAGATTTAGCAGTAGCAAATCTTGAAGAAGCTAAAGTAAAATTAGTTGCAAATAACGATAGTAATCCTAAGGATGAAGAGAGTGATAATGACGAAAATAATAATCTAGATGATAAAACTGATAATGATGATACAAATAATGGAACAAAGAATGATGGAAGTAATAACGAAACAGAAAACAATAAAGATACAGATAAAAACAACAATAATAACAACTTAGATGGAAATAAAGGAAATACAAATTTACCTAGCACAGGGGCTGTAGTTTCTTCAGCGATAATTTTAATAATAGCTGTAGCACTAACAGTAGGTGGAGTATTAATGATGAAGAAGAAAAAAGAGAAAAATAATCAATAATAAGCCAATAACTAAAGGGAGATGAAAATTCATCTCCCTTATTTTTGTATTGAGGATAATATAAATTTGACACAAGAAGTATACCAATTAATTGAATTATGGTATTATATGGATATAGCTCTAGGAGGTGTAATATGAAATATATAATATTAACTTCATGGCTTATACTATTAATTTTTTATTTATCTTTAATGAAAGCGTCTTCAAAGGAGAATAGATTTAGAGGGAGGGAATAGGGGAATTGCAATTATCATAGATTAATTGAGAACTAAACTTAATTTTTATTATAGAAAGCCAAGCTTTGAATTTTGTATTAATAGAGCTATAAATTAATTGTTTCAGTGTCAAATAAATTATTATGTATAGGGAATTATTATTGTAGATGAATCAATATAAAAAGGTCGGCATTTGCCGGCCTTTTTATATTCAACATATTAATATTAAGCTTTTACATAATCAAAATGAATACTTAAAAATTCTATTAAAATAAATAATTATAATAGTAATTTTACTTTACTTTCACTTTATTTTCTCAATCTCTTCCTAAACTGGATACTTAATTAATGACAATGTATTTTAAATAATGTTTAGGAGGATGTAAAATGCAATTTTCATTTTTAGGGTTTTCAGTTAAAAAGGTTATGGAATTCGAGTTAGATGTTAAGGATTTAGCTATACTTAGGTTTTTCCAAGATTTTATGAAAAGTGGGAAGATGAATTATGAAGAGGTAGATGGAGTTAAGTATTATTGGATAAGCTATAAAAATATTTCTGAAGAAATGCCTTTCTTGGGATTAGGCAAGAGAACTGTTATGATGAGGATGTTAAGGTTAAGAGATTTAGGTCTTCTTTCTCATTATACAAAGAAGGAAGGGGGAACCTTTTCTTATTATACCTTAGGGGATAAGTTTAATGATCTTTTATATACTTCAGAAAATAGATTATTAAGTAAAATAGAAGATGAAAGTAAGAATATAAGAAGAGAAATTAGCGGACAAGGAACAAGGAATATGAATTCAATAGATGAACAGTTTAATAGTATTATAAATTCAAATACTAGAGGAGAGATAAGTGGAGAAGCAACTAGCAATATGAATTCAATAGATGGACAATCTTATAGTGGTACAAATTCAAATATTAGTGGAGATATGATTGGACAAGCATCTAGCAACATAAATTCAGCAAGTGTTCAGACTTCTAGTAAGATAAATTCAAATAATAAAGAAGATACAATAGGACAAGCGGATGGTGAGGCGAATTTAAAT
>JAHAIU010000141.1 GCA_018372555.1 Clostridium sp. | reverse complement strand
TGAGGTGATGTGAGAATATGAGTAAGGCTCTGAATTTTTATGAAGAAGAAATATTAAAAGGTGAAAAGAAGGTTAATGAGTTAAATTCAATAATATCTAAATTATCTATTTTAAGGCTGATTATTATGCTTTTAATAGTGGGGGCAGGGTATTATTTCTATAAACAAGAGGATTTATTATTAATGGGGGCAGCAATAATAATTGGATTTTTAATTTTTATTGTAGTTGCATTTTTTCATAATAAAAAGATTAATGAGAAAAATTATGAAGAAATATTTTTAGCTATAAATAAAAGAGGTATAAATAGAATTAATGGAAACTTTAAAGAAGAAGATGAAGGAAAAGAATTTATAAATGATGAGCATAACTTTACTAGTGATTTAGATATCTTTGGTAGGAATTCATTGTTTCAAATGATTAATTCTACTAAAACTAAATTTGGTAGAATTAGATTGTTTGAAATACTATCTCTTAAAGATAAAGTTTCTAAAGAAGAAATAAATAAAAGACAGGAAGCAATAAAGGAACTAGGGAAAAAAGTTAAATGGAGACAAAACCTTGAAGCTCAAGCTACTTTGAGAAAAAGTGGAGTTAATGATGTAAGTGATTTAATAGAGTGGAGCAAAAATTTAAGTCCAGTTAAGTTGTGGTTTAAAATAGTTCCATATATGTTTATTGCCTTGACTGTAGTATCCATTATTCTAGTTATTTTAGGAATGTTACCTGTAAGCTATTTAATACTAGTATTTATTATAAATTATGCTGTAGTCAATGTTATAACTAAGGATTTAAAAAGTGTTATAAATTTATTTAGCAATCATAAAAAAGATATAGAAGCCTTTACTAATTTATTAAAGCTTATAGAAGATGAAAATTTTGAATCAAAGCTATTAAAGGGCTTAAAGGAAGAATTAAAAGTAGATGGATCTCCAAGCTACAAGGAAATGCAAGGATTAAAAAGTTTAGTTGATTGGATAGGGGATAGTAGTGCTAATGCTTACTATTTACTATTAAATGTAACTATATTATCAGATGCGTTTATATTAAGAAACCTTGAAGAGTGGAGAATGAAAAATGGTAAGAAACTTGAAGTTTGGCTTAAGATAATGGGAGAGTTTGAGGCTTTAAGTAGTATTGCAAATTTAGATTTTGATTTTGAAAGTTGGTCTTATCCTGCTATAGAAGATGCTGATATAGTTATGGGGACTAACATAGCCCACCCAATGCTTGGCGAAAGGGCTGTATCTAATAGCTTTTCATTAGCTAGGGTAAATGGAGATTATAGAAAGGTTGCTTTAATTACTGGATCAAATATGTCAGGTAAAAGTACCTTCTTAAGAACTGTTGGGTTAAATTTAGTTTTAAGCTATATAGGAGCACCAACTTGCTCAAAGAAGTTTAGCTGTGGAATATTTAATATATATACGTGCATGAGGACTAAGGATAATTTAGAAGAAAGTATATCTTCTTTCTATGCTGAAATATTAAGAATTAAACTATTAATAGAAGCAGCTAAAAATGGAGAAAAAGTATTCTTTTTATTAGATGAGATTTTTAAAGGAACTAATTCTAAGGATAGACATGAAGGTGCTAAGGTTCTTATAAATCAATTAGTAAATAATAAGGCAATGGGATTAGTATCTACACATGATTTAGAACTATGTGACTTAGAATTAACAAGGCCATGGCTTAAGAATTATAACTTCCAAGAGCATTATGAAAATAATAATATTAAGTTTGATTATAAACTTAGAGAAGGTAGAAGTGAAACTCAAAATGCAGTTCATTTAATGAAATTAGCAGGAATAGACTTTAAATGATGTAATATTGAAGTTGTTGAATAATGGATAAGTAGTCTATATCAGCAACTTCTTTTATTTTCAAAGGAATCTGTTATAAAAAAGTGATAATTATATATTTTTTAATAGAGGATTTATGCAAAAGTAAGTGAAGAAAATTGAAAAATATGGCATAATATACATATGAGTAATATATGTGAGGTATAAAGATGGCATTTATAGTAATTGATTTAGAATTTAATAACTTAGAGGGAATACATAGATATTATCCAAATATTTTTGCTGAAAAACCTGAGCTGAAAAGTTTAGAGTTAGATAATGAAATTATAGAAATAGGCGCAATTAAATTAGATAACTATATGAAACCTTTAAAAGAATTTAAGGCATATATAAAGCCTATGGTAATTCCAGTTCTTAATCCTAAAATTTCTGAAATAACTAATATTACTGAAGATGATTTAAAAGATGGATTAACATTCGAAGAGGGAATAGAAAAACTTCAGGACCTAATAGACGAAGGTGATATTATATGTTCTTGGGCAAAGGATGATATTATAGAAATTATTAATAATGCAGTTTTCTTTAAGTATAATAATTTAAATTGGCTAAAAAATTATTTAGATTTGCAAGAGTACTCTACAAAGATTTTAGGAAAGAAAAAATCATTAAGTTTAAAAAGTGCTTTAGATGAATTAAAAATTAAAGTTGATAATAGTAAATTACATGATGCCTTAAATGATGCAGTATATACCTCAGAGGTATTTAAGAGGATTTATAACTCTAGGGTATTGAAAAATTATATTATTAAAGATATTTATAATATGCCAGCAGTAGATATTGAAAATATAAATGAATATAAGTTAGATAGAGAAAAGATAATAGAAAAGTGTCCAAGGTGTAATGTGGAGCTAGAAATTGAACATGATTTTGTTCCACTAAAATGGAGATTTTTATCTTTAGGAAAGTGTCCAAAGTGTAATAATAGAGTTGTTAATGAGGTTGTAGTTAAAAAGACCTTTAGTGGAGAAGAAGTGTACAAGGAAGTTTCTACTATTGTAGATGAAATAGAATATATGAATTATAACTATAAAGTTAAAAAGGTGGACAATAAATTAATTAAATCTTAAAATTCAATGAGTATAAAACAATTACATTGTAAATATGCTAAAATAAAGATAGGTTTTAATTAATAATCTACGCTTTAAGTTTTATAAATTATAAGGAAATTATATCAATTGAAAGAATATATCTTTTGATTTTATATAAGTTGTTAAGATAACTTTATATATTGAATATTTTTAATATAAAAAATAAATTAATAAAAAGTAGAAGCTTTATTACAACTTATATGACTTTGTTTTAAATAAGAGTATGGGGGAATGATGAAATATGAATATAGCATTTTTTTTGACACCTAAAAATGAGGTTATATATGAATATTTAGATGCAACCATGAGACAAGTTATTGAAAGAATGGAACATCACGGGTATACAGCAATTCCTTTAATTGATAAGGATGGAAAGTATGTTGGGACATTAACTGAGGGCGATTTACTTTGGAAGCTTAAGAATACTCCGGATTTAAATTTTAAGAATACAGAAAATGTTAGAATAATAGATATACCAAGGAAAAGAAAGCATAAAAGCGTTTCAATTAATTCAAATGTAGAAAGCCTTATTTCACTTGCAACAAGCCAAAATTTTGTTCCTGTAGTAGATGATGAGGGAATATTTATTGGAATAATAAAAAGAAGTGATATAATAAATTATTGCTACAATGAAATGAATAAGAAAAAATAATAGAGAATAAAAGGAGATTAATTATGATAATTGTTGTTTCTCCTGCAAAAACTTTAGACTTTAAAGAAAAGAATAGTAATTTACCTATGAGTGAACCTAGGTTTTTAGAAAAATCGCAGGAAATAATTAATGAAATAAAAAATTATAGTAGCTATGAGTTAGAAAAACTTATGAAAATAAGTACAAAGTTAGCTACATTAAATGAAGAAAGATTTGGGCAATGGACACCATCTTTAGATACTGCTAAACAAGCATTATTAGCTTTTAAAGGTGATGTTTATATGGGGATGGATGTAGGAAGCTTTAGTGACTCCAATCTATTTTATGCAAATGATCATTTAAGAATATTATCTGGTCTTTACGGAGTGTTAAGACCATTTGATGGAATAAAAGAATATAGACTAGAAATGGGAACTAAACTTAAAGTAAATGATTCAAAAGATTTATATGGATTTTGGAAAAATGAATTAGTAGAATGTTTAGTAAATGACTTAAAAAATCATAAGAATAAGACTATTATTAATTTAGCTTCATATGAGTACTTTAAGTCAGTAGAAAATATAGAAAACAATCCTAATATTAATATTATAACTCCAGTTTTTAAAGAGCTTAGAGGAGATGAATATAAGATAATAGCCTTTAATGCTAAAAAAGCTAGAGGAATGATGAGTAGATATATAATTCAAAATGAAATAGAAGATATTGAAGAACTTAAGAAGTTTGATGTGGATAACTATGCATTTAATCCAGAAATGTCTACAGAAAAAGAACTAGTATTTACTAGGGAATAGTTTTAGATTGCGAATATAAACGCAAAGATAAATAGACGGCGCCATATGGGTATTTATCTGTCTATTTATCTTTGCTAGTACATTTCATCATTTAGAAATAGATAAAGGAATAAGAGTAAATACTATTGGAAGAACCAAAGCTAAATAAGTGTTGATTTATAATACTAGACTTTAACAATCAGCTTGTGTAATGAGAGATAGTAGGGAGAGGTATTATGAAAAATAGAGTTAAGTTATTTATTAGCATATTGCTTTGTACTTTACTCTTAATAGGATGTGATAAAAATGATATTGCTGCATCCGATGTTTTAGATTTAGTACAAAGTAATTATATTTCAATTGAAATCAAAGATAAGACTATTTATGCTGAAAGTAAACAGCAGTACTTAATAGATGATTTTATACCTAAACTTTCAAGATATACTTTAAGAATGTATGATAAGGATATTCCTACTGAATATTCAAACAAAGTTGATATTACTAATAAGGATGGTACAAAAATAAGCTTGTTTGACAATAAATATATAACAATTGAAGATAGGACTTACGAAATAATAAGTGGAAGTATTGACCTAGATAAATTTTATCAGTTTATTGAATAAGATATAAGTTAATTTAAAAAGGACAGCCTCATCAAGGCTGTCCTTTTTATGCTTGTTCATATGCTTCTACTACTAAGTTAAATTCATCTTCATCAGTTATTTCACCGAAGTCATCAGATGAAATTCCAGGATAGTAATACAGTATTAGCTTATCATTTGAATCCATTAAGTTTTCAAGAGCTATATATAGTCTATCTAATTCACAGTTTTCAATTGTAGCTAATACTTTATATCTACTAGATTTTCCAGTATCATTATTAGTTAAGCTTAAAATAAAGTCTTTATGAAGTCTAACATTGATTTTAGATTTATCACAACTTTTTATAAAAGAGTTTGATCTACAACCACTACAACTTCTAAAGCTACATTCTTTTATACAATTTAGGCAAGTACATTTAGAACAATCAGTTAATTGATTAAAAGCTTCTAAATTATCTTGTTTATATTTTGTTAACTGAGATACTGTATCATCCTTTTTAAAAAGGCTAAACTTTTTATTTTTATCTTTATATTCAGCATCATTAAGCAATTCTATATATTTTGTTAAGATAGGCAACTTAGAATAATACTTTCTTTTTTTTAATATACTATCATCAAGAAAGGGTGAAACTTCACTTATAGCATAAGTTACATCTGTATAAGTTTTACCTACAGTTTCCCTCTCTTTAGTTATAAATTCAATTGTATTAGACATATAAGCACCTAGTTGTTATTCTTATATTTTTCAAGTTCTAAATCTAAGTCAACTGCATCTAAAGCTTCAAATTCACTATCAAATGTATCAACTTCTCTAAGTTCTCCTAGGCCATTAGCTAAAGATTCCTTCTTTTGGATCTTTCTTTCTATGCTATCAATTTGAATTGAGTTAGATTTAGTTTGTACATTAGCAAGAACTTCATTGATTTTTTGGCTAGCTTCAGCATTACTATATCTTGCAGCAGCTTCATCTCTGTAATTTCTTGTTTTATTTAACTCAGCTTCTAAAGCAGCTAAGTTTTTCTTAATAGCATCAGCTTGAGTTCTAGCAGCATCATAACTTGTCTTTAATGAGTCACGTTTCTTTTCAGCCTCAATCTTTCTAGCTAAAGCTCTCTTTGCTAAATCTTCATTGTTTTTAGATAGAGCAAGTTTAACTTTATCTTCGTAATCCTTAACTTCAATTTCACTTGCATCAAGTTTTTTCTTGATTTCATGTGCATTACCGATAATTTGTGCAGAGTTAAGCTTAGCTTTGTTTAATTGTGATTCCATATCTCTTATTTTTTGATCTAGCAACTCAATTGGATTTTCCATTTCATCTAAAGTAGAATTAACCTTTGATTTTAACATATTTGACATTCTTGTGAATATTCCCATATCCATCCTCCTAAAATTAATTAGTATTTTCTATTTTTTAAATATAATCTTATTAGTTTGATTACAACTATAAAGATGATTGCCATTATTATAATTGACCCTATAGAGAAGCCACGCCCCCTACTAGACCCAAAGCCAAACATTCTTAAGGAATTAAGACCAAACATCATATCTCCAAAGAATGAACCACCTGAATTATTATAACTATCATAGTTAGTGTTGTTATTATAATCTTTATCTTGAGTAGTTTTATCTGTATCATTTGTTGAACTGTAGGATCCTGAAGAAAAACCTTTTGAAGCGCCAGATTTACCTTTATCGGTGCTTGAGCTAAAAGATCCACTTTTGAAGTTACCAGATGTAGATGAGCTACTAGAACTCTTGTTATTGCTGGAAGAAGAGCTAGAACTTTTATTAGAACTACCACTACTAAAAGAACCACTTTTAAAACCACTAGTAGACTTACTTACATTAGATTTTCCTCCACTTGATTTAAAGCTACTACTAGAACTTTTACTACTAGAGCTTTTGAATCCCCCTGAACTTTTAAAACTACTAGATCCCTTTGATTTTGCTAGTACTACGGTTTCACCTTGAGTAATACTATCAAAAATAGGAATAGTATCTATAAGGAAACTAGAAGTTAAAAAGATAAAGGTTAAAAATAAAGTAAATATTATTTTTTTATTATTGTTTCTTTTTATAAAGTTCACCCCCAAGAAAAAAGATTATGATATTATTTTATATAGAAAATATATAATTTACAAACTTCATTTAAGCCTAAATTACAATCAAATAAGTAATATTTACCTAAATAGATAAATCAATCTAAATAAATCGTTTATTATCTCTCATTTAATAGTTAATACTATCTTATTAAGAGTTATTTAATAACCGTTAATTGAAATCAAAGTTCTTTATTAATCATTATATCATAATTGCTTAAAAATAGATGAGGAATAGTTTTTAAATGCGCAGAAGTTTTTAACATATTATGCTTGTTCGACCTCGCAAGCTCCAAGTCG